>DATKJN010000061.1:0-4899 GCA_035543655.1 Burkholderiaceae bacterium
CGATCGCGAAGGCGTAGAGGAAGAAGGCGGCAAACACCCGCTGGTGCGGCGCGAGCGTGTCCACCCTCAGCCTTTGATGCATACCACCTGCTTGAGCGTGTGCACGACCTCCACCAGGTCGCGCTGCGCGTGCATCACGGCGTCGATGTCCTTGTAGGCCGCGGGCGTTTCGTCGATCACGTCCTTGTCCTTGCGGCACTCCACGCCTTCGGTGGCGGCGCGGTGGTCGGCCAGCGTGAAGCGGCGCTTGGCCTCGCCGCGGCTCATCAGGCGGCCGGCGCCGTGTGAGCAGCTGTCGAACGACTCGGCGTTGCCTTTGCCGCGCACGATGTAGCTGCGCGCGCCCATGCTGCCCGGGATGATGCCGAGCTGCCCGGCCCTGGCACTCACCGCGCCTTTGCGAGTCACGTAGACGCTCTCGCCGAAGTGCGTTTCCTTCTGCACGTAGTTGTGGTGGCAGTTCACCGCTTCGACCTGGGCCTGGAAGTTCTTGCGGATCACCGTCTTGGCGGCCTCGATCACGCGGCGCATCATCACCTCGCGGTTGCGCGCCGCGAACCGCTGCGCCCAGCCCACGGCGCGCACGTAATCGCCGAAGTGGCGCGAGCCTTCCTCGAAATACGCCAGGTCGCGGTCGGGCAGGTTGGCCTGGTGCCGCATGGCATCCTGCTTGGCCAGCTCGATGAACATCGTGCCGATCGCGTTGCCGACGCCGCGCGAGCCCGAGTGCAGCATGAACCACACCGCGCTTTCCTCGTCGAGGCAGACCTCGATGAAATGGTTGCCGCTGCCCAACGTGCCGAGGTGGCTGCGGTGGTTGGTCTTTTCCAGCTTGGGATGGTCGCGCGTGAGCTCGGTGAACTCGGGCTCCAGCTCCGCCCACGCGGTGTCGACCGCGCCGGGCACCTTGCTCCACGCCCCGGGGTCGCGCGAACCCGGTGCACGGCCATGCGGCACCGCGCGCTCGATCGCCGAGCGCAGCGGGCCGAGGTTGTCGGGCAGATCGGAGGCCCTCAGCGTGGTCTTGGCGGCCATCATGCCGCAGCCGATGTCGACGCCCACCGCCGCCGGGATGATGGCCCGCAAGGTCGGGATCACCGAGCCGACCGTGGCGCCGATGCCGTAGTGCACGTCGGGCATCGCCGCCACGTGGTGATGCACGACCGGCAGGCGTGCCGCGTTCATCAGCTGCTGCTTGGCCGCGTCTTCCACCGGCACGCCGCGCGTCCACATCTTGATGGGCACACCGCCGGGCACGTCTTCTTCGATGTAGGGCTGGTCGGCCATGGTGGCATTGTGGCGCCCGCTCTTAGACTGCATCGTCGTCAAACAGGAGAGACCCGCATGGGCCACATCGGTTTCATCGGCCTGGGCATGATGGGCCGCCCGATGGCGTCGCGTCTGCATGCTGCGGGCAGCGATCTGATCGCGTTCGACGCATCGGTGGCCGCTGTGCACGCGTTCGGCGATGCGCACGCCGGCGCGGTCGCGGCGGACGGCCTGCCGGCGTTCGCGGCCTGCCGCGCCGTGGTGTTGATGCTGCCCGATTCCGATGCCGTCGAGGCGGTCGTGCTCGGTCGCGACGGCGCGCCGGGCCTGATCGGCGTGTTGACGCGCGGCGCGGTGGTGATCGACATGGGCTCGTCGCAGCCCTTGCGTTCGCGCGCGCTGGCCGAGCGCTTGCGGCGCGCCGGCCTGCAGTTTCTCGACGCGCCGGTGTCGGGCGGCGTCAAACGCGCCATCGATGGCACGCTCGCGATCATGGTCGGCGGCGATGCGGCGGTGCTGGCGGCGCAGCACGGCCTGCTGGCGCACATGGGCCGCACGGTCACGCACGTCGGGGCGGTCGGCGCCGGTCATGCGATGAAGGCGCTCAACAACTACGTGTCGGCAGCGGGCCTGCTGGCCACCGTGGAGGCGCTGCATGTGGGGCGGCGTTTCGGGCTCGATCCGGCGCTGATGACCGACGTGCTCAACAGCTCCACCGGCAAGAACAACACGACCGAGAACAAGGTGAAGCCCTTCATGCTGTCGGGCGCGTTCAACTCCGGCTTTGCGCTCGCCCTGATGTGCAAGGACCTGGGCATCGCGACCTCGCTCGGCCGTGCGATTCAGTGCCCGATGCCGCTCGGCGATGAGGTGCTGGCGCTGTGGTCCGAAGCCGCGGCCGAGCTCGGCAAGGCCGCCGATCACACCGAGATGTACCGCTGGCTGGCGTCGCGCGCCGGCTGACGCGCGCGCTAGCCGGTGACCGGCGTGCGGGCCGTGCGCCGGGCCGCGGGCTCACCGACCGCCGTGGCTTCGAGCCGCAGCCGGGTGGCTTCGAGACAGCGCTTCGATTCGGCGACCAGCCACTGCACGAACGCGTCGATATCGGCGTCGCCCGCCTTGTGCGCGGGCCAGCGCGCGATGTGCTTCTTCACCGAGGTCATCGGTTCGAAATCGGCCAGCGCCGGGGTCAGACGGCCGTCGTGCAGTGCGTCGTGCACGAGCAGCGAGCGCGCCAGGCACACGCCCGAGCCGTTGACCGCGGCCGACAGCATCATCCCCATGTCGGCAAACCGCAGCTCGGCGCCACGCCGCCGCTGCGCCGCCACGCCGAGCCGCTCGAGCCACACCGGCCAGCTCCATTCGCCGCTCGCATGCACCGCCTTGTGCAACAGCGTCATGCCGGCGAGCGCCTGGGCCTCGTGCAGTGGGCGCCGCTGCGGCAGCGCGCGCGGGCTGCACACCGGAAACACCTGCTCGGTGAACAGCGCCATCTGGTTCGGCCCCGGCACGTCGTCCTTCGGGGCCACCCATTGGATGCGCACGTCGACATCGGGAATCGAAGGATCGGGCGCCTCGAGCGCGATCAGCTCCACCGACACCCCCGGCCGCTGCGCCATGAACGTGGCCAGCCGCGGCGCGAGCCACCAGTGGCACAGCGCGCTGCCCGCGGTCACGCGCAGGCGGCGCTCTCGCTTGCCTTCGAGCCGCGCCAGCGCGTCGAGCGCGGCGCCGAGTTCGGGCAACAGGGCGTGGCCGGCGTCGGTGAGCTCGAGGCCTGGATTGAGGCGGCGGATCAAACGCGTGCCGTAGTGCTGTTCGAGCCGGCGCACGCGGTGGCTGACCGCGCTCTGTGTCAGGCACAGCTCGGCCGCGGCACGCGTGAAGCTCAGGTGGCGCGCCACCGCCTCGAAGGCGACCAGTTCGGCAAACGGCGGCAGGCGGCGCATCGCACGATCGTACCCGGCCCATGACGCCAGTTCATGCGGCCGCCTGCAGCCGTCATTTGCCGGCGTCCGGGCTCCCGCGCACAGTGCGCGCCATGCCGAACCCTGAAAGCGCTGAGCTCGCGTCGATGTGCACGGTGGCGCTGATCGTGAACGGACGGCCGATCGAAGCCGATGTGCCGGTGTGGAGCACGCTGGCCGAGCTGCTGCGCGACGCTCTGCAGCTCACCGGCACCAAGGTGGCCTGCAACCAGGCGGCGTGCGGCGCGTGCACCGTGCGGCTCGATGGCGACGCGGTGTTCGCCTGCCACGCCTTGGCCTGGCAGGCGCACGGTGCCCGTGTGCAGACCATCGAAGGCGAGGCGGCCGCGGGCGCACTCACGCCGTTGCAGCGCGCGTTCGTCGAACGCGACGCGCTGCAGTGCGGCTTCTGCACGCCGGGCATGGTGATGGCGCTGCAGGCCGCGCTCGACGACGGCGCCGACGATCGCGACACGTTGGCGCGCGCGATCGCCGGCAACCTGTGCCGCTGCGGCGCCTACGAAGCGATTCTCGATGCGGCCTGTGATGTCGTCGCCGCACGCTGACGCCGCCGCGCAGGCGCCCGAGCCGCTGCCGCGCTGGCCCGACGGCGCGCTGCAGGTCGTCGGCCGACCGGTGGTGCGTGCGTCGGCGCAGGCCAAGGTGACCGGTGCGGCCGTGTTCGCCTCCGACGTGGCTCGGCCGCAGATGCTGCACGCGGTGCTGCTGCGCGCCACCGTGGCGCGCGGCCGCGTGACCCGCTTCGATGCCGCCGGCGCGCGGGCGCTGCCGGGCGTGCGCGGTGTCTGGGGTGCATGCGATCTCGCGTGGCCGACGCTGCCGCGCCGCCAGCGCCCGGTGATCGCCGCCGACGTGTCTTTCGTCGGCGAAGAGATCGGCGTGGTCGTGGCCGACAGCGAGGCGCAAGCGCGTCGCGCCGCGCGTTGGATCGAGATCGGCTACGACACGCTGCCCGCATGCATCACGCTGCAGCAGGCACTGGCCGACGCGGCGCCCCGGCTCTCGCCCGAGGGCAACGTCGCCGGCGGTGTCGAGGTGCTGCAGCGTGGCGATCTGGCGCGGGCGCAGGCGGATGCCGAGGTGGTGCTCGAAGCGAGCTACGCCACGCCGGCGCAGCACCACAACTGCCTCGAGCCGCATGGCTGCGTCGCGCAGTGGGACGGCGGCCACGTCACGCTGTGGGATTCGAACCAGGGCGTGCACATGATCCGCGAGCGCTTGGCCGCCACGCTGCAGCTGCCGCTCGAGGCGGTGCGGGTGATCAGCACGTTGGTCGGCGGCGGCTTCGGCAGCAAGATCCACATCAAGCCTTACCACGCGATCGCGGCAGTGGTCGCGCGCGAGCTCGATGCGCCGGTGCGGCTGTTCATGACGCGACGCGAGGAATTCGTTGCCGCGCACCACCGCGCCCCGACCGAACGGCGCATCCGCCTGGGCGCTGCGCGTGACGGCAGGCTGCGTTTCGTCGACGAGCAGGTCGCCGGCGAGGGCGGTTCGACGCCGTTGATGGCCATCAACGCCGCCGGCGCGAGCAACGGCCTGCGGCTGCACCGCACCGACGCCGTGCGCGCCGAGATCCGGCGCGTGCTGGTGAACACGCAGTCACCGATTCCGTTTCGCGGCCCGACCGCCGCGGAAGATC
>DATKJN010000062.1:0-7708 GCA_035543655.1 Burkholderiaceae bacterium
CTTCAACAGCACGCCGGTGTTGAAGCGCGTGCCGCGGATCAGGAAGTTGTCGGCCGGCCACTCGCCGCGCTCGTTGCGCCCCCACGCTTCGCGCAACCAGGCGCGGTTGGATTCGAAGCCGCCCGCGGCCAGCACGCAGGCACGCGCCTCGATGCGCGCACCGCGCACGAAGGCGGCGACGAAGCGGCCGTCGCGCAGCAGCAGGCGATCGACCCCTGCGTCGTAGCGGATGTCGACACCGAGCGCTTCGGCGCTGCGGTAGTACGCGTTGACCAGCGCCTTGCCGCCGCCGAGAAAGAACGCGTTGGTGCGCGCCGTGTGCAAGGCGCCGGACAGCGACGGCTGGAAGCGCACGCCGTGCTTCGCCATCCAGGGTCGGCAGGTCGACGACTCGCGGATCACCAGCCGCGCCAGCGCTTCGTCGGTGCGGCCGCCGGTGACCTTGAGCAGGTCTTGCCAATACTCTTCTTCGGGGTAGGCGTCGACGAGCACGTCCTGCGGCGCATCGTGCATGCAGCGCAGGTTGCGAGTGTGCTGCGAGTTGCCGCCGCGCCACTCACGCGGCGCCGACTCGAGCAGCGTCACCGAAGCGCCGGCCTCGCGCGCCATCAGCGCCGCGCACAGCGCCGCGTTGCCGCCCCCGATCACCAACACGTCGGTCACGTCGCCCCTCCGTTCGTGCGCGCCGTACTGTACGTGCATGCCGCTGCCGGCCGACGGCGATCGTGCAGCGCCGGCTTGGGAAACTACTTATTGGCGGAGATGCCAATAAGTCTATTCTGGGCCGCAGCGGGTGCCTTCGTAGCTCGCGGCAGGAGCAGCGGGCTTGCACACGTCGTCGACCACCCTATCGGCTGCCGCGCCAAGACAGCGGCCGCCGATGCGGCGCACGCAGGCGCAGCGTGTGGCCGAGTCGGATCGGCGCATGCTCGATGCGGCGCTGCGCCTGATCGCCACGCGCGGCTACAGCCAGACCACGCTGGAGGCGATCGGGCTGGAGGCGGGCTACAGCCGCGCGTTGGTGCAGCACCGCTTCGGCTCGAAAGACAAGCTGCTCGAGGCGCTGATCGGCGAGATCGCGCAGGCGCACCGCGCACGCTTGTTGCCGCGACTGAAGGGCCTGGCGGGATTGCAAGCGATCGAGGTCGAGATCGATTGTTATCTCGAAGGCATGGACGATCCGCCGATGCACTCGCGGGCGTTCTTCGTGCTGATGTCGGAGTCGATCGGCCCGGCGCAGCATGTGCGCCATGCCTTTGCCGACATCGGTGCGCGTTGGCAGCGGGCGCTGGCCGCACAGATCACCAAGGGTCAGAAGAGCGGCCAGATCCGGCGCGACGCCGACCCGAAGATGGAGGCGCAGCTGCTGATCGCCGCGGTGCGCGGGTTGCGGCTGCAATCGATGCTGTCGCCCGGCGAAGGGTCGATCGCCGAGGCGATCGCCGCGTTCAAGCTTCACCTGCATCGGCGGCTGGCAGTGCGCATGACGAGCGCGGCATGAGTGAACCCTTCGCCACGGTGTTGGAGCTGGCGCACTGCGCGGACTGCGGCGCGCACAGCTTTCCGGCCCGTGTTTACGGCTGCCGCGTCTGCGGCGCGCCGCGCGAGCGCTTGAACGCCGTGCCGTGCACGCAGGCCGTGCTGCGCAACATGGTCACGGTGCATGCCGAACTGGTGCCCGGCCTGCCCGTGCCGTGCGTGATCGGCGAGGTCGAGCTCGCGCTCGGCGTGATCGAAGAGGCGTTGATCGGTGCACGAGACGAGACCGCGCTCCAGCTCGGCATGGCGCTGACACCGGTGGCGGAGAGGGCCGCCGACGGCGCATCGCGCTGGCGCTTCGTGCCGGCGGGGAACCCGCAATGAGCCGGCTGCTGATGGAACGGCCGGTGCACGTGGTGGGCATCGGCCTGCACAAGTACCAGTTTCCGAGTGACACGCCGTACGTGACGCTTGGGCTCACGGCGGTGCGCGAGGCCTTGGCCGATGCGGGGCTGGCGTGGAAGCAGATCCCGCTCGCGGTGGTGGGCACGGGCGCGATCGGCATGGCCACCGGCCGCGTGATGCTGCGCCACCTCGGCTCCACCGGCCTGGAGGTGCAGCAGGTGGAGAACGCTTCGGCCTCCGGTTCGACCGCGCTGCGCGTGGCCTGCCTGCAGGTGGCCGCCGGCGAGCACGACGTGGCGCTCGCGCTGGGTGTCGACAAACACGGCGACGCGCGCCGCGCCGCCAACAAGGATGGTTTGGCGCCGCTGTCGCCCACCGCCAACGTGCCGCTGGTGAAGTTCGCGCTGCTGGCGCGGCGCCTGATGCGCGAGATGGGCCTGACGATCGAGGATCTCGCCGCCGTGGCGGTGAAGAACCATGGCAACGCCGCGCTCAATCCGTACGCCCAGTTCCGCAAGCCGCGCACGATGGAGCAGGTGTTGAACGCCGCCCAGGTGGCGGGCGATCTCACCGGCTTGCAATGCACGCCGCGCGGCGAAGGAGCCGCCGCGGTGATCGTGGCCAGCGAAGCGGCCATCAAGAGACTGGGGCTGCAGCGCCGGCGTGCGGTGCGCGTGCTGTCGTCGGTGTCCACCAGCGAGCGGCTCGCCGACGACGCGCCGCCCGGTGTGCCGCCGATCGTCGACATGGTCGGCGTGTCGTCGCGGCTTGCGCTCGACGCCGCCGGCGTCGGTGCGAGCGAGCTCGACCTCGTCGAGCTGCACGACGCCTTCAGCATCGAAGAGATCGTCTACAGCGAGGCCATCGGCGTGTGCGCGCGCGGCGAGGGCGCCCGCTACCTGCGCAGCGGCGCGTCGGCGATCGGCGGGCGTTGCGCGATCAACGCCTCGGGTGGCTTGATCGGCATGGGCCATCCGATCGGGCCCACCGGCGTGGGCCAGGTGGCCGAGATCGTGCGCCAGCTGCGCGGCGAGGCCACGGGCCGGCAGCATCCGAAGGCGCGCCTGGCGCTCGCCCACATGATCGGCCTGGGCAATGTGGCGGTGGCGCACGTGCTGCGTCGCGATTGAAGGACGGCGCACGATGAAGTTCGAAACACTGCTCTATGAAGTGCGCGATGGCGTTGCGCTGATCACGCTGAACCGTCCCGACCGCATGAACTCGATCGGCGGGCCGATGAAGCCCGAGCTGCACGCCGCGTTCATGGATCTCGCGCGCAACGATGCATCGGTGCGCACGGTGGTGATCACCGGCGCCGGCGAGCGCGCGTTCTGCGCCGGTGCCGACATCAAGGAGCGCGCCGCCAGCGTGCTGCCGCTGCCCGAATACCACCTGAAGCAGAAGGCCACGCACGACCTGTTCCGCGCCATCGAGACCTTCGAGAAACCGGTGATCGCGGCGATCAACGGCGTGGCGCTCGGCGGCGGGCTGGAGATCGCGTTGTGCGCCGACGTGCGCATCGCGTCGACGAATGCCAAACTCGGGTTGCCCGAGGCCAAGATCGGCGCGTTGCCCGCGGCCGGCGGCACGCAGCGCCTGCCGCGCATCGTCGGCCTGGCTTGGGCCAAGCAGCTGATGCTCACCTGCGATCACATCGACGCCGAACAGGCGCTGCGCATCGGCCTGGTGACCGCGGTGACCGCACCGGACCAACTGATGCCCGCAGCGCTCGGCATGGCGGCGCGCATGGCCGCCAACGCGCCGCTGTCGCTGCGCTTCATCAAGCACGCCGTCGACCTCGGCCAGCAGGTGGGCATCGAGGCCGGCCTCGAATACGAGCGTTACGCGGCGGCCATCGTGGTCAGCAGCGAGGACCGCAAGGAAGGCATGCGCGCCTTCATCGAGAAGCGCAAGCCCGACTTCAAAGGACGGTGAGGGGAATCGCTTGGATCTCAACCTGAAAGGCCGCGTGGCCTTCATCACCGGTGCCGGCCAGGGCGTGGGCCGCCGCATCGCGCTGCAGCTCGCCGAAGAGGGCGCCGCAGTCGCGGTCAACGACTTCTTCGCCGAGCGTGCGAACGGGGTGGTGGCGGAGATCCAGCGCGCCGGCGGCGCCGCGCACGCCGCGCCGGCCGACATCACCGACAAGGCGCAGATCGACCGCGCGATCGCCGGCGCGGTGGCCGCGCTCGGACCGATCGACATTCTGGTCAACAACGCTGGCGTCACGGTCGAGCGGCGCGAAAAGGGCGGCATGGCGCCGACGTTTCTCGAGACGCAGCCCGACGACTGGCAGAAGATCCTCGCGCTCAACGTCTGGGGCATGCTGCATTGCTGCCATGCCGTGTTGCCCGGCATGCGCGAGCGCCGCTGGGGCCGGATCGTCAACATCATGTCGGAGGCCGGTCGTGCCGGCGAGGCACGGCTGGCGGTGTACTCCGGCGCCAAGGCGGCGATGCTCGGTTTCGCCAAGGCGATCGCACAGGAGCATGGACGCGACTGCATCAACGTGAACACGGTGGCGCTGGGCGCGGTGTCGCACGAGGGCATCAAGAAAGGTCCGCTGTCGCCCGATGCCACCCCCGAGACCGACGAGCGGCTGGGCAAGATGCTCAATGCCTACCCGATCGCACGCGGGCTCAAGCGGCTGAGCCGGCCCGAAGACATCGCGCCGATCGTGTGCCTGTTGGCGTCGGACCGTGCGGCCTACATCACCGGCCAGAGCATCGGCGTGAGCGGAGGCTTCGTGATGTTGTGATGAGGCCGGTTCGGCGCCGGCCATTCGGAGGGGTCTGCGGCATCTCGGAGATACTGGCAACCCCTGTCGCCGCCGAGGCTGCCGTCATGCCTGCTTTCGTGCCCGCCGCCGCGCGGACGATGACCCTGTTCGAAACCTTCGCGCAACAGCGCCGCGAGTTGTCGAATGCCGAGGTGGCCAAGCTGCTCGGCATGGCCGAGAGCAGTTGCTCGGACCTGCTGCACACGCTGTACGAGAGCGGCTACCTGATGCGCACGGCGCGCAGCCGGCGCTTCTACCCGACCACGCGGCTGATGTCGCTGGCCAGCGGCATCGCCGCCAACGACCCGCTGCTGGTCGCCGGGCAAGAAGCCATCGAGCTGCTGTGCGAACACACCGGCGAGACCGCGCTGTGCGGCGTGCTCGGTGCGCACCACGTCGAGGTGCTCGGCATCCGCGAGGGCCGCTACGAGCTGCGCTACATCACCGCGGTGGGCACGCGCATCGGGCTGCACGTGTCGGCACTGGGCAAGGCGCTGTTGGCGCAACTCGAGCCGGCGCAAGCCTCGGCGCTGCTCGGCAGCAAGGCGATGAAGGCGGTGACGCCGCGCAGCGTGACCGAGCCCGCCGCGCTGCTGCGCGAGTTGCGCGACGTGCGCAAGCGCGGCTTCGCGCAGGTCGACGGCGAGGGCACCGACGGCGTGTCGGCGATGGCGGTGGCCGGCTTCGTCGGCGAGCAGTTGCTCGCGGTGTCGCTGGCCGGACCGAGCGAGCGGCTGCGCCGCCACCAAGCGCCCTACGCGAAGGCCCTGCTCGACGCCAAGGCGCAGGTGTTCCGCAGCGAGGCCGAACGCCCGACCCGACAGAGCCGGCGCCGCGCATGATCGCGCTGCCGGTCGACGCCGGACGCGCCGGCACGGTGCTGTTGACGGCGCAGGAGCGCGTGCGGTTCGGCAAACCCGCTGCGCAGGCGGTGCGCGCCGAAGTCGAGCGCCTGGGCGCGCAGCGCGTGTTCGTGACCTCGGGTGCGTCGCTCGCGCGCTTGAGCGACGGCCCGCTGCAGCGCATCGAGGCCGCGCTGGGTCCGCGGCTGGCGGGCCGCTTCGTCGGCGTCCGCGCGCACAGTCCGCGCGACGACGTGATCGCCGCCGCGCGCGCGGCCCGCGACGCGCGGGCCGATCTGCTGGTCGCGGTGGGCGGCGGTTCGGTGATCGATGCCACCAAAGCGGTGCAGTTCTGCATCTGGATGGGCCTCGACGACGTGCAGGCGCTGGAGCCGTACCGCTGGCGCGACGGCGGCGCACTGCGACCGATCCAGGCGGGCGACACACCGCTGCGCATGGTGGCGGTGTCGACCACCTTGTCGGCGGCCGACTTCACACCGAGCGCCGGCGTCAGCGATGCGGGGCACAAGCAGTCGTACCGCCACCCATTGTTGGCGCCGCGCGTGGCGGTGCTCGATCCCGAGGCCACGCTGCACACGCCGCTGCCGCTGCTGCTGGCCACCGGCATGCGGGCCGTCGACCATGCGATCGAAAGTTATTGCTCGCCGAGCGCGCACGCGGTCAGCGAAGTGCACTCGCTGCTGGGCCTGGCGCTGCTCGCGCAGGCACTGCCGGCGATCCGGCGCGAGCCGGCGGCGATCGCGCCGCGCCAACAGGCGCAACTCGGCATGTGGCAGGCGATGCTCGGTTCGCTCAGCGGCGCCGGCACGGGGGCCAGCCACGGCATCGGCTATGCGCTCGGCGCGACGTTCGACGTGGCGCATGGCCACACGTCGTGCGTGATGCTGCCGCCGGTGCTGGCCTACAACGCCAGCGTCAACGGCGAGCGGCAGGCGGTGCTGGCGCAGCAGATGGGCCGGCCGGGGGAGCCGCTGTCGCGCGTGGTCGCCCAGTTCGTGCGCCAACTCGGCCTGCCGGGTTCGCTGCAGGACCTGCGCATCGGCGACCAACACCTGCGCGACATCGCGCAACGCGCGCTGGCCTACGAGCCGGTGCAGCGCAACCCGCGGCCGCTGAAGAGCGCCGACGACGTGATGGAGATCCTGCGGCTGGCGCGCGACGGCGTGCTTTGAATGCGCGCCTCACGGCGACGGCGCCGCAGGCAACGTGAAGCGGAAGCACGCGCCGCGGCCACGCCCCGCCGATTCGGCCGACACCCGGCCGCCGTGGCGCAGCACCGCGCGCTGCACGACGCTCAAGCCGACGCCACTGCCTTCGAAAGCGCTGCCGTGCAGTCGACGGAACGGCTCGAACAGCCGCTCGGCTTGTGTCGGCTCGAAGCCGGCGCCGTTGTCGCGCACCGACACCTCGATCTGACCCGGGAGCGGCCGCGCGGCCACCTCGATGCTCGGCTCGGCATGCCCGCGCGTGAACTTGACCGCGTTGCCGATCAGGTTCGTCAGGATCGCGCGCAGCAGTTCGGGGTCGGCTTGCACCGTGGTGGAGTGCGTGACGTCGATCGGCGGGAACGGCGCGTCGCGCACGGTCAGGCGCAGTTGTTCGATCACGTCGCGCGTGATGCGACCGAGCTCGACCGGCTGCGGGTGCAGCGGTGCGTCGCGCACGCGCGCCAGCTGCAGCAGCGCATCGACGAGTTCGGTCGAGCGCATGGCCTGCATGCCGATCGCCGACAGCATGCGCTGGACCGCCGCCGTGTCGCGGCGTGCCAAGGCTTGCTCGGCCAGTGTCGCGGCCCCGGCGATGCCGCCGAGCGGCCCGCGCAGGTCGTGCGACACGCTGCGGTTGAAGCTCTCCAGGCCCTGAATGATGTCGACCAGATCGCCGGTGCGCTGCGCCACCTGTTGTTCGAGCGAGGCGTTCACTTCGGTCAGGGTCTGCTCCGCGGCGGCGCGGCGCGCCACCTCGGCCTCGAGCCCGATGCGCCGGCGCATCAGGATCACGGTCAGCAGCATCGGCTGCATCGCGACGATCGGCAGCACGGCCCAGTAGCGCAACACCACGCCGTGCACATGCGCGAGCGCGAGGCCGATCCCCAACGGCAACACCGCGAGCAGGCACAGGCCGACCCAGAAGAAGCCCGCACCCGGTTCGCGGCGGGCCGCCCAGAAGCACATCAGCGCCA
>DATKJN010000063.1:0-5009 GCA_035543655.1 Burkholderiaceae bacterium
GGATCCCCGCCCGACCATCGAGCCCAGCAAAGCGCGCTGCGGCGCGGCTACGACCTCTCTCGCCAGCGCGCCCGGCAGCTTCGGGCCAGCGACTTCGAACGCTTCGACCTCTTGTTGGCACTGGACAGCGAGCACCTCGACCGATTGGTTGACTTGTGCCCAGGGCCTTTGGTGGGTCGAATCAAGCTCCTGATGGACTACTCGCCGACCCGGCCACGCGGCACCAGCGTGCCCGATCCGTACTACGGATCGCCCGCGGGTTTCGAGCGGGTGCTCGACATGGTCGAGGAGGCCTGCGAAGGCCTGCTCAAGGACCTGCGCGCCCGCGCCGAGGGCGCCGGCTGAAGGCCATGGCCGACTGATTCAGTCGGCCTCCGCTATACTTGACCAAACCGCTCGGGATTCACCGGCCCACCGCCGGCGTCCCCACGGCATGGCAAGGAGCGTTACATGCGACTGACCACAAAAGGACGGTTCGCCGTCACGGCGATGATCGATCTGGGCCTGCGTTCGACCAATGGCCCCGTGGCGCTGGCAGCCATCAGCCAGCGGCAGCAGATTTCCCTGTCCTATCTGGAGCAGCTGTTCGGCAAGCTGCGCCGGCACGAACTGGTGGAGAGCACCCGCGGCCCCGGCGGGGGTTACACGCTCGGCCGCAAGGCCGAGGAGATTTCGGTGGCCGACATCATCGTGGCCGTCGATGAGCCTATCGACGCCACCGGCTGCGGCGGCAAGGAAAACTGCATGGGCGAGGACACCGGCCGCTGCATGACGCACGACCTGTGGGCCAACCTCAACCAGAAAATGATCGAGTACCTCGACTCGATCTCGCTGCGCAAGCTGGTCGACGAGCAATTGGCACGCGGCGTTGCCATCGAAGAGGCGCCGATCAAGCGCGCCATCTCCAACGTGCCTGTGGTCAAGCCGATCAAGGTCACCGCACCGAACTCGGTGTTCGCCCTCGGCAGCGCCATGTCCAAGTGAACCGGTAGCGACATTCCCGACGTTCTCAACATGACCCCGCATTTCCCGATCTACATGGACTACGGCGCGACGACGCCGGTGGACCCGCGCGTTGTCGACGCGATGATCCCGTGGTTGCGCGAACACTTCGGCAACCCGGCGTCGCGAAGCCACGCTTGGGGCTGGGAGGCGGAAGAGGCGGTGGAGAAGGCGCGCGTCCAAGTGGCGGCGTTGATCGGTGCCGACCCCCGGGAGATCGTATGGACGTCGGGCGCCACCGAGTCGAACAACCTGGCCATCAAGGGTGCGGCCAACTTCTACCAATCGCGTGGCAAGCACCTGGTCACCGTGAAGACCGAGCACAAAGCGGTGCTCGACACGATGCGCGAGCTTGAACGCCAGGGCTTCGAAGTGACCTACCTGGACGTCCAGGAGGACGGACTGCTCGATCTCGATCGCTTCAAGGCGGCGTTGCGACCGGACACCATCCTGGCGTCGGTGATGTTCGTCAACAACGAGATCGGCGTCATCCAGGACGTGGCGGCCATCGGCACGATCTGCCGTGAGCGCAACGTCATCTTCCACGTCGACGCCGCGCAGGCGACCGGCAAGGTGGCGTTTGACATCACTTCGCTGCCCATCGACCTGATGAGCCTGGCATCGCACAAGACCTACGGTCCGAAGGGCATCGGGGCCTTGTACGTGCGGCGCAAACCCCGCGTGCGCATCGAGGCGCAGATGCACGGCGGCGGTCACGAGCGCGGCCTGCGCTCGGGCACTTTGCCGACACACCAGATCGTCGGCATGGGCGCTGCGTTTGCGATCGCCAAGGCCGAGATGGGCGCCGAGACCGAGCGCATTCGCATGTTGCAGCGCCGGCTGCTCGATGGGATTTCCGACATCGAGCAGGTGTTCATCAACGGCGATCTCGAGCGCCGCGTGCCGCACAACGTGAATGCGTCGTTCAACTTCGTCGAGGGCGAGTCCCTCATCATGGGCATCAAGGGCATTGCGGTGTCGTCGGGTTCTGCCTGCACGTCGGCCAGCCTGGAGCCGAGCTACGTGTTGCGCGCTCTAGGCCGCAGCGACGAACTGGCCCATTCCAGCCTGCGCATCACGATCGGTCGCTTCACGACCGAACAAGACATCGATTACGCGGCCAACACACTGAAGGATCGAGTGGCCAAGCTGCGCGAGTTGTCCCCGCTGTGGGAGATGTACCGCGACGGCGTGGACTTGAGCACGATCCAGTGGGCCGCACATTGACATTGAGTTATTCGGAGCATTGACATGGCATACAGCGACAAGGTCATCGATCACTACGAGAATCCGCGCAACGTCGGCTCGTTCGACAAGGGCGACGAGACGGTGGGCACCGGCATGGTCGGCGCGCCGGCCTGCGGCGACGTGATGAAACTGCAGATCAAGGTCGACCCGCAGACGGGGCTGATCCAGGACGCGCGCTTCAAGACCTATGGCTGCGGCTCGGCGATTGCGTCGAGTTCGCTGGTTACCGAGTGGGTCAAGGGCAAGACGCTCGATCAGGCCATGTCGATCAAGAACGCGCAGATCGCCGAAGAATTGGCGCTGCCACCGGTGAAGATCCACTGTTCGATCCTTGCCGAAGATGCGATCAAAGCCGCAGTGAGCGACTACAAGACGCGTCACGGTGTGCTCAACGGTGAGACTGCGAAAGCACACTGAGTCCATGGCCGTCACGTTGTCGGAAGCCGCAGCGCGTCATGTGTCGCGCTACATCGCCAAACGGGGCAGGGGCGTTGGGGTGCGCCTGGGCATCAAGACCACAGGGTGTTCAGGTCTTGCCTACAAGCTGGAGTACGCCGACGACATCGCACCCGAAGACCATGTGTTCGAAGACCATGGCGTGAAGGTGTTGGTGGATCCCAAGAGCCTGCCGTACATCGACGGCACGCAACTCGACTTCGTGCGCGAAGGGCTCAACGAAGGGTTCAAGTTCCACAACCCCAGGGAGAAGGACCGCTGCGGTTGCGGCGAGTCGTTCCGAGTCTGAGCCGCACCGCGCGCTGCGTACCAGGCGCCGACACGCGGCCGTGTGCCACGCCGCATCAGTCATGTCGACACCTTCCATCGTCATTCGCCCGGAGCGCCCGGACCATCCACAGGTTCGTGAGTTGCTGTGCCAACTCGATGTCTACTTGGCTTCGCTGTACGAGCCGCAGGACAACCACATCCTCGACGAGCAGGCACTGTTCGCGCCGGAGGTGACGTTTCTGGTGGCGGCGGACGATCAGCACATCGTCGGCTGCGGTGCCTTGCGCCGCATGCCGGCCGAAGCCCACACGCAACAGCGGCCCTACGGCGAAGTGAAACGCATGATGGTGAACCCGCGCTTGCGCGGTCAGCGCATCGGCGCGCGCCTGCTGCAAGCACTCGAGGCGCTGCTGCGCGCCGATCGCATCGAGCTCGCGTTGCTGGAGACCGGTGCGCGGCAGACCGAAGCAGTGCGGCTGTACGAACGCAATGGCTATCGGCGCCGAGCAACCTTCGGTGGCTATCCCGACAACGGGCTTTCGGTGTTCTATGAGAAGTCGCTGTCGCAATGAAGATCGATGACGACGACTTCATGCTGTTCGCTCTGCCGCGTCGGTTCCACATCGATGCCGGCGCGCTGGCGCAACGCTGGCGCGACCTGCAGGCCGAGGTGCACCCGGATCGTTTCGCTGCCGATGGTGCTGCCTCGCAACGCGTGGCGATGCAGTGGGCGGTGCGCGTCAACGAAGCCTATCGGCGACTGAAGGACCCGCTGGAACGCGCCACCTACCTTTGCAAGCTTGCCGGGCATCCGCTGGATCCGCACGACAACCACGCCATGCCGCCCGCCTTTCTGGCTCGGCAGATGGAATGGCACGAAGCGTTGACCGATGCGGAGTCGACCGACGATGTCAACAGGCTCGACGCCGACGTGGCCGCGCACCTGCAACAACTGCACGCCGACGTCCGCGCCGACCTGGACGAGCGCCACGATGCGGCCGCCGCGGTCCCGAAACTGCGCCAGTGGATGTTTCTCGCGCGGCTGCGCGAAGAGATCGACCGCCGCCTCGAAGCGCTGGAGCACTGACGTGGCGCTGCTGCAGCTGTCGGAGCCCGGCCAAAGCCCCGATCCGCACTCGCGGCGCGTGGCCGTGGGCATCGACCTGGGCACCACGCATTCGTTGGTCGCGACACTGCTCCACGGCCATGCCGAGTCGTTGCGTGACGCTGAGGGCCGAGTGCTGTTGCCGTCGATCGTGCGCTATCGCGGAGATGGGCACGTCGACATAGGCCCAGCCGCGCAAGCCGCGCAGGCAGACGATCCGGAGCACACGATCGCCTCGGTCAAGCGATTGATGGGGCGAAAGCTCGCCGACCTGCCCGACGCCGGCAAGCTGCCGTATCGCTTGGTCGACGGTGCCGGCATGGTGCACATCGAAACGCCACAAGGCGCGAAGTCGCCGGTGGAGGTGTCGGCGCAAATCTTGGCCACGCTGCGCCAACGCGCGGAGGACTCGCTGGACAGCGACTTGTTCGGCGCTGTCATCACCGTGCCAGCCTACTTCGACGATGCACAGCGACAAGCCACGAAAGACGCGGCAGAACTGGCGGGCTTGAAGGTGCTGCGTTTGATCAACGAGCCCACAGCGGCAGCGCTGGCCTACGGCCTCGACAACGGCAGCGAAGGCCTGTATCTGATCTACGACCTCGGTGGTGGCACCTTCGACGTGTCGTTGCTGCGTCTGTCGCGCGGCGTGTTCGAAGTCGTGGCCACCGGGGGCGATTCGGCTTTGGGTGGCGACGACTTCGACCGCGCGCTGGCGTCGTGGGGACTTGCGCGAGCGGGATTGACGGCTGAAACACCGCGCGACAAGCAAGCCGTGTTGAGCGCCGCCCGGACCACAAAGGAAGCGCTGACCGATTCCAAGGAAGCCGAGCTTCACGCGGCGTTGAGCACCGGTGCACTGCGGGTGAGCGTGGATCGCGATTCGTTCGATGCCGCCACGCGGCCGCTGGTCGAACGAACCGTCGGC
>DATKJN010000064.1:0-5464 GCA_035543655.1 Burkholderiaceae bacterium
CTGGGGAGGCACTGCTAGACTGGGCTTCAACATTGCACCTGCATTCGCACGTTGGACCCTCGCGACCGCGCCCCGCCGCAACCGCGCCCGCCGAGCGCGCCGGCGGAGCGCTCGGCGCCGCCGGTTGACGCGACGTCGGCAAGGTCACTGCGGCCCGAGGTCGCGCTGCAACTGCTCGAGCAATCTGGCCATGGCCCGCTGCCGGGCACGCCGGGAACCGACGCGTGGCTGCAGGCGCTGATCGATGCGCTGGTCGACTTGTCGAGCCGCGACGCACTCACCGGCCTGGCCAACCGGCGCAGCTTCGAGCTCGCGCTGTCGCGCGAAATCGACCGCGTGGCCCGTTCCGGCGAACCGGCTCTGCTGCTCACGCTCGATATCGACCATTTCAAGCGGGTCAACGACACACGCGGCCATGCCGCAGGCGACCAGGTGATCCGTGCGGTCGGACACGTGTTGGCTGAAACGGTGCGGCCGATGGACCTGGTGGCCCGGGTCGGCGGCGAGGAATTCGCGATCGTGCTGCCCAACTGCCCGGCTGCGTTTGGCCCGCAGGTGGCCGAGCGCATCCGCACGCGCGTGGCACGCCAGCCGGTGGAGATCGCGCCGGGCGAGCACGTGAACGTCACGGTCAGCGTGGGAGGTGCGTTCGCACCGCAATGGGTGCGTACCACCGCACGCCTATGGATGGATCGCACCGACCTGCAGCTGTACCGCGCCAAGAGCGAGGGTCGCAACCGCTGCTGCCTGGAACCCGCCGCCGTGTCGCTGGTGAGCGCCGAAGAGAAGGGGCTGCTGTTTGCCAGCTCGACATTTCAGGACCTGACATGAAGCCCGATGGCGCCTCACTCCATTCGCTGTCTCTCGAAGGGGCTTCGGTGCCCTGCGGGGCGGCCGTGCGGGCGTCGACATGAACACCGCCACTCACAGCGGTGCGCGGGTCACCGCCGTCACCAGCGGCAAGGGCGGCGTCGGCAAGACCTTTGTCACCGCCAATCTCGCAGCGGCGCTGGCGCGCCAGGGCGAGCGCGTGCTGGTGCTCGACGCCGACCTCGGTCTGGCCAATCTTGACGTCGTGCTCAACCTGTACCCCAAGCTCACGCTGCACGACGTGTTCACCGGCCAGACGCGGCTCGAGGATGCGATCCTGCCCGCGCCGGGTGGCTTCTCGGTGTTGCTGGCGGGCTCGGGCATGATCGAATACTCGCGCCTCACGCCCACCGTGCGCGACCAGCTGCACGAGGTGATGCAGCACGTGCGGCCGCGTTTCGACCACGTGTTGCTCGACACCGGCGCCGGCATCTCCGACGTGGTGCTGTACACGGTGTCGCTGGCCGACGAGGTGCTGATCGTGGCCACGCCGGAGCCCACCTCGCTCACCGATGCCTATGCCACCATCAAGGTGTTGGCCACCACGCAGCCGCGACGCCTGATCCGCCTGCTGGTCAACCAGGTGCAGCGCGCCGGTGAAGGCCGTGCCATTCGCAAGCAGCTGCAGCTGGTGGTGGACCGCTACGTCAACACCAACCTCGACAAGCCGGTGATGATCGAGCTGCTCGGCGAAGTGCCGTACGATGCCGCGGTGCGCGAGTCGGTGATCAAGCGCGAGCTGCTGATCGAGCATGCGCCGGGGGCGCCGGCCGCGGTGGGCATCGCGGCAGCCGCGTCGAAGCACTTGGCCGGTTGAGTCCCTATGGGTGAAGCGGCAACGCCGTTCCATCGGCTCGGCGGCGAAAGCGCGGTGCGCGCGCTGGTCGACCGCTTCTACGACTTGATGGACCTGGAGCCGCAGTACCAGGGCATTCGCGTGCTGCATCCGACCACGCTCGACGGCTCGCGCGACAAGTTGTTCTGGTTCTTGTGCGGCTGGCTCGGCGGGCCCAATCACTACATCGACCGCTTCGGCCATCCGATGCTGCGCGCGCGGCACCTGCCGTTTGCGATCGGCGATGCACAACGAGACCAGTGGATGGCGTGCATGGCCCAGGCACTGCAAGAGTGCGGCGTCGAGCCGGACCTTGCCACGGGGCTGCGGCAGGCATTTCAGGGCACGGCCGACTGGATGCGAAATCGCGCGTCCTGACCGGGGCTCGGAGTCATTCTTTCGCAACGCGCGGCGCCAGCAGCACCAGCAACGCGCCGGCGCCGCCTTGCGCACCGCTGGCCTGCGCGAAGGCGATCACTTCAACGCGTTGCGCGAGCCAGCGCTGCACCTTGTCTTTGAGCACCGGTTGCCGGCCCGGTGATCCGTTGCCTTTGCCGTGCACCACGCGCACGCAGCGCTGGCCGCGCCGATGCGCTTCGCGCAAAAAGGCGGACAGGCGCTCGCGCGCCTCCTCGCGCGTGAGCCCGTGCAGATCGAGTTCGCCTTGCAGCGCCCACTGACCGCGCCGCAGACGCACCGGCACGTCGGCACCGATGCCGGGGCGGCGAAAACTCAAGCCATCGTCGGTGAGCAGCAGCGATTCGACGTCGACCTCATCGGACAGCGTCTCGCGCATCGCCGCGCGCTCGTCGCGTTCGCGCTGGTGCGGATGCGGTTCCGGCCGCTGGCGCGGCACCTCGGCGCGCCCCTTGTCGCGCAGTGTCTGCACGGGACCCACGGCTTCGGCGAACACATTGCGCGCCTGCTGTTCGCGCAGCGCTTGCTCCGCGCGCTGCGCCGTCAGCGCGGCTTGCGTTTCCTGCTCGCGCTGCATCCGCTCGCGCAGCGCCTTCAACTGCTCCAGTCCGCGCACCTTCACAGCAAACCCCGCTCGGCGAACGACACCACCTCGCCGCGGCCCACCACCAGGTGATCCAACACGCGCACGTCGACCAACTGCAGCGCCGACTTCAGCGACTGGGTCAAGAACTCGTCGGCCCGCGAGGGCTCCGCGGTGCCCGATGGGTGGTTGTGCGCGAAGATCACCGCTGCGCTGTTCAGCTCGAGGGCGCGGCGCACCACCTCGCGCGGGTAGACGCTGGTCTGCGTGAGCGTGCCGCGGAACATCTCTTCGTGCTTGAGCAGGCGATGCTGGTTGTCGAGGAACAGCACGGCAAACACCTCGAAGCCCAGCGCACCGATCGCCAGGGCCGCGAATTGCTTGACGGCCGTGGGGTTGTCGAACACCGGCGTTTGCGCCAGCTGCTGGCCAAGCGCTCGCCGCGCGATCTCGAACACGGCGGCCAGCTCGGCACGTTTCGCGGGTCCAAGACCCTTCACGCCGGCCAGCTGCTGCGCGTCGGCACCAAGCAAGCCGGCCAGCCCGCCAAAGCGCTCCAGCAGAGCCTGGGCCAGGTTGAGCACGCCTTGGCCGGGCAAACCGGTGCGCAACAGCAGCGCCAGCAACTCGACGTCGGCCAATGCCTGCGGGCCCAGAGCGAGCAGCTTTTCGCGTGGTCGCGTGGCGCTCGGCAGATTCTTGATCGACATGCTCGCCACACCCCGCCGAACGTGGGCATCCATCGGGGCGCCCCTTTAGAATCCGCACGAGTCTAGTCGCATCGCTCGCCCACTCGTGAAACCCGTCGACACGGGGTCGTTCCTGACCCTGCACTACCGTTTAGCCGGTCCCGATGGCGCCGACGTGATCAACACGTTTGGCGCTCAGCCGGCCACGCTGTCGCTCGGCGAGGGCCATCTCGCGCCGGCGATGGAGGCGCTGCTGATCGGGCTGACGCCAGGCCGGCACGAGACGTTCGAGCTCGACCCGGGCATCGCATTCGGTGTGCGCAAGCCGGAGCTGATGCAGCGCGTGGCGCGTTCGCTGTTGGCGCAACTCGGCAGCGCCGATGGCGACCGGTTCGAGGTTGGCGACGTGGTGCAGTTCCCGCGCCCGGACGGTGAACCGGGCTTCGCCGGTGTCGTGCGCGAAGCTGCCGCCGACTGGCTGCTGTTCGACTTCAACCACCCGCTCGCGGGCCAGCGCGTGACCTTCGAGGTCGAGCTGATCGAGGTGCTGTGATGGACGTGGGCCCCCAACTCACCGACGTCTCGCTGGCCGAGCCGCGCGGCTTCTGCGCTGGCGTGGACCGCGCGATCGAGATCGTCGAACGCGCGCTCAGGCGCTTTGGCGCGCCGATCTACGTGCGCCACGAGATCGTGCACAACACCTACGTCGTCAACGACCTGAAGGCCAAGGGCGCGATCTTCATCGAAGACCTGGCCGACGTGCCGGCCGGCGCCACGCTGGTGTTCAGCGCGCACGGCGTCAGCAAGGCGGTGCGCGAGGAAGCGCAGGCGCGGGGCTTCCATGTGTTCGATGCCACCTGTCCGCTGGTGAACAAGGTGCACATCGAGGTCGAAAAACTCGCGCGCGAGGGCTACGAGTTCGTGATGATCGGCCACAAGGGCCACCCGGAGGTCGAGGGCACGATGGGACAGCTCTCCGACGGCATCTACCTCGTCGAGGGCGTGGACGATGTGGCTCGCGTGAACCCGCTGGGTGACAAGTTGGCGGTGGTGACCCAAACGACCCTATCGGTGGACGACGCGGCCGAGATCCTCGCGGCCGTGAAGCGGCGTTTCCCGCATGTGCGCGAGCCGAAGAAGCAGGACATCTGCTATGCCACGCAGAACCGGCAGGATGCGGTGAAGCTGCTGGCACCGAAGGTCGACGTGGTGATCGTCGTCGGCAGCCCCATGAGCAGCAACAGCAACCGCCTGCGCGAGGTCGCCGAGCGCCTTGGCACGCCTGCCTACATGGTGGAAGGCGCAGCCGATCTGCGCGAAGAGTGGTTCGTCGATCGCCCGCGCGTGGGCCTGACCGCCGGCGCGTCTGCGCCCGAGGTGCTGGTGCAGGACGTGATCACGCGTCTGCGCGCCTTTGGCGCGACCAGTGTGCGCGCCTTGCCGGGCGTGCAGGAAACGGTGCACTTCCCGCTGCCCAAGGGCCTGGGCGACAAGTCGATGCAAGACGTGGCGGCGTCGCGATCGTGACCGCTGCGCCCTGAACATGCGCCGCGCGCGGGTGCGCCATCGGCCCGCTTGCGCATCGACCACCGAATCGCCAAGGACCCCCTTCATGCTCGATATCGCCCAACTGCGCCGCGATTTGCCCGGCGTGATCGCCAGGCTCGAACGACGCGAGAACCCGCAACCGTTCCTCGATGTGACGCGTTTCTCGGCGCTCGAGGCCGAGCGCAAGCAACTGCAGGTGCGCACCGAAGAGCTGCAGGCGCGCCGCAACATGCTGTCCAAGCAGATCGGCCAGCTCAAAGGCAAGGGTGCCGACACATCGGCCGAGATGGTCGAAGTGGGCCGCATCGGCGACGAACAGAAGTGCGGTGCCGCGCGCCTCGATGAGATCCAGGCCGAACTGGCACTGATGCTGATGAGCGTGCCGAATCCGCCGCAAGACGACGTGCCGGTGGGTGCCGACGACACGGCCAATGTCGAGGTGCGGCGCTGGGGCACGCCGCGGGCGATGGACTTCACGCCCAAGGACCATGTGGACTTGGGGGCGCCGCTGGGGCTGGAGTT
>DATKJN010000065.1:0-2588 GCA_035543655.1 Burkholderiaceae bacterium
TCGAGGTGGTCGCGAAACACGGCCGACGTGCGATCGAGCGCCATCGCCATGCCCACCGACTGCGCACCGCCGCCGCTGAACAAGAAGGCGACGCGGGGTTCGCCCACGACCGGCCGCGTGCTGCGCACCGCACCCGCCTCGGCACGGCCGGCCGCAGCGGCGCGCAAACGTTCGCCCATCGTCGGCGCATCCGAGGCCCGCACCGACAGGCGCCGTGGCAGGTGGCTGCGCGCGGTGTTCGCGCGCGCCGCCAAGGCAGCCAGCGCGCCGGC
Organism: Burkholderiaceae bacterium; assembly: GCA_035543655.1. Taxonomy (GTDB): domain Bacteria; phylum Pseudomonadota; class Gammaproteobacteria; order Burkholderiales; family Burkholderiaceae_C; genus JAEUPI01. The sequence goes on from DATKJN010000065.1 coordinate 273, forward strand.
GTCGGCGGACCCGCGCAGACCTTCGACGCGCTGCGCCATCGCGGCGGCGAGTTCGGCCAGCGCGCGGTCGTCATGGGCAGACAGCGTGAGCACGACAGGGCGTTGGGGCGCCACCGCTTTGTGCGTCGGCTCGATGACGGCGCTCGGTGCCTGTTCCAGGATCACATGCGCGTTGGTGCCGGAGAAACCGAACGAACTGAGCCCGGCGATGCGCCGGTCGCCGATGGTTGGCCACTCCGTGAGTTGCCGCGGCACGCTCACGGGCCCGCAGGCGGCCCAGTCGATCTGCGGGCTCGGGTTGCGAAAGTTCAAGTGCGGCGGGATCTGCGCGTGTTCGAGCGCGAGCATCACTTTCAACAGGCCAGCCACCCCGGCAGCGGCCTCGAGGTGGCCGATGTTGGTCTTGATCGAGCCCACCATCAGCGGCGCGGCGCCGCTACGGCCGGCACCCAGCGCGGCTGCCAGCGCGTGCATCTCGATCGGGTCGCCCAATGGCGTGCCGGTGCCGTGCGCTTCGACATAGCCCACGTCGGCGGCCGCGATGCGCGCGTCGGCCAACGCCGCCGCGATCACCGCTTCTTGCGCCGGGCCGTTGGGCGCGGTCAGGCCGCCACTGCGGCCGTCTTGGTTGATGGCGGTGCCGCGCACCAGCGCGCGAGCGCGTTCACCTGTGCGCAGGTCGCCAGCACGGCGCAACACCACCACCGCGCAGCCCTCGCTGCGCACATAGCCGTCAGCCTGCGCGTCGAAGGTCTTGCACAGGCCATCGCGCGCCAGCATGCGGCCGCGGCTGAAGCTGATGTGCACTTCGGGCGTCAGCATCAGATTGACCCCACCCACCAAGGCCAGATCGCACTCGTCGCGCCGCAGGCTCTGCACCGCCAGGTGCAGCGCCACCAGCGACGAACTGCACGCGGTGTCGACCGTGATGTTGGGTCCGACGGCGCCGAGGACATACGACAAGCGCCCGCCGGCCACGCTGGCGGCATTGCCGGTGCTCACGTAGGCGTCGACGTGTTCGCGGTCGGCCAGCAGCGCGCGGCCATGGTCGTTGTTGGCCAGGCCGACGAAAACGCCGGTGCGGCTGCCAGCGAGCGTGTCCGGCGCAATGCCGGCGTCCTCAAGGGCATGCCAGGTGGTTTCCAGCAGCAGCCGTTGCTGCGGGTCCATGGTCTCGGCTTCGCGCGGAGCGATGCCGAAGAAGGCCGCATCGAACCCATCCACGTGCTCGATGAAGCCGCCGTGGCGCGTGAACATGCGGCCGGGCGCGTCGGCGTCTTCGTCGAACCACGCATCGATGTCCCAGCGATCCGGCGGAATACCGGTGATGCCGCTGCGGCCTTCCGACAGCAACGACCACAGGCTGGCCAGGTCGTTCACCGCGCCGGGCAGGCGCGCGCCCGCACCGATGATGGCCACGGCTTCGTGCGCCGCGGACTCCAGTTGGGCCACGCGTGCGCGCAGTTCGCGAATCTCGATCAGCGCGCGTTTGACCGGCGACAGGGTGTCGCCGACGCCGTCGGACGGATCGGCCTCGTGATTCATCGGGTCGATGCGGCGCTGCCGTTCAATTCGGCCAACAGCAGGGCCTCGGCATCGGCGTCGGACAGCGCTTTCACATCGGCGTGCGTCGGACTGCTGGGTGACGCGCTCACCGGGACCGCGAGGTCATCGATCAGCGCAAACCGCTGCGCCAGGTGCTGGGCCAGTGCCTGCAGCGTGGGGTGGTCGAACAGCAGCGTCACCGGCAGCGCCTGGCCGAGCGCACGCGCGAGCGCGTTGCGCAGCTCGACCGCCATCAACGAATCCAAACCCACGTCCTTCAACGGCACGCGCGCATCGAGGGCAGTGCCGGCCGGCAGTCCGAGCACGGCCAGGGTCTGCTGGACGAGGGCGTCGCGCAACGCGGCCTGGCGTTGGGGCCCCGGTGTCGCACGCAGACGATGCAGCAACGAAGCAGCGGTCTGCGCAGTGCGCGTCGCATCGTGCGGTGCTTCGGCTGCAGCCCGACCGACCGCTGCGAAGTAGCCCGCATCCACGCCGCCCGATGCCTTCGACAGGAAGCGCGCCCAGTCGATCGGCAACACCACACCGTGTGGCGCGCCACTCTCGAGCAACGTGCGCAGGCGAGCAAAGCCGGTTGCGGCGGTGATCGGCCGCAAGCCACGCTCCTGCCAGGGATCCCGTGCGCCGAGCGTGCCGGCCGCCATGCCGATGCCGGTCCACAGCCCCCACGCCACGGCGAGCGCCGGCAAACCGAGCGCATGGCGCCGCTGCGCGAGCGCATCGAGTTCGGCGTTGGCGGCGGCATACAGG
>DATKJN010000066.1:0-5829 GCA_035543655.1 Burkholderiaceae bacterium
GGCCAATTGCGCGGAGGCACTTGCTGGATGTTGATCTCGCGCAACCCCGCGCGGCGGCCTTGCGCTGCGCGCGAAAGGTCCGCCTTCGCCGCTGCGCGGCTCAGTCCTTTCGGGTTTGCTGAGACCTGCGATCTCATCGCGCGCCCCTTTTCAAGCTGCTCGGTAACCTCACGCTGCTGGGCATTCTGGGTGTGCTGGGCGACGTGGGCCGGCTGGCCGCCGCGGTGGGCATCGACATGAAAGACGCGTTCAGCCTGTTCGAGCACTTCAACCCTGGCCAGACGCTGCCGCAGCGCGCCAAGCGCATCTCAGGCGGTCAAGACGACCCGCCGTCGTTCGAGATGTCGATGGCGCGCAAGGATTTGCGGTTATGGTGGAAGAGGCCGCGCGTGGCGGGCAGACGCTGGCGATGGTGCCGGCGTTGGCGAAGCTGTTGGATGAAGGAATAGCGCGCGGGGAGGGGCAGCTGGATGTGGCGGTGGGGGTGAGGGTGCCGCGTTAGCAACAAGCAAGGCACACTCACGTCACATGCACACCCTGCGATACGACGCCGGCGCCGGCGCATACGATCGGCTCACGGGCCGCTGGTCGCGGATGTATGTCGATCGGGTGCTCGACGAAGCTGGCGTCGGCCGGGGCAGCCAAGTGCTCGACGTGGCCACCGGCACTGGCGATGCCGCGATCGCGGCCGCCGATCGCGTGGGTACCCAGGGACGCGTGCTGGCCGTGGACATTTCGGGCCCGATGCTGCACGAGGCAATGGCCAAGGCGGGCGCGCGCCGCATCGAGTTTGCGCAGGCCGATGCGCAGCGGCTGCCCTGCGCCGCGAGCAGCTTCGATGCGATCGTGTGCCTGTTCGGCCTGATGTTCGTACCCGACCAGATCGCCGCGCTCAGCGGCTTTCGGCGCGTGTTACGCCCAGGGGGCTGCGTGGTGGCCACAAGCTGGGCCACACCGGCACAAGCCCCCTTCGCAGGGCTGGTGGCCGAAGCCCTGGCGGAAGAGTTGCCACCTGACCGGGCGGATTTGCTGCGACCCTTCTCGCTCGCCGATCCCGATGCCAACGCGGCTTTGTACGAGGCAGCCGGGTTCAGCGACATCCGCGTGCGGCTGGAGACGCGAAGCTCGCCGTTCACCTCCTTCGATGGCGACTACTGGGAGCCGATCGAAGCGGGTGGTGGGCGGCTCGGGCAGGCGTACCTGGGCCTGCCAGAGGCGGCGCGGCACCGGGTGCGCGAGCGTGTGTTGGCGCAGTTGCCGGTGCGTTCGACATCGGAGCCATTTGTGCTTCAGCACAGCGCGTGGGTCGCTGTGGCGAGCGCGCAGTGATCGGGCTCGCTCCCCAAAGCGCTGCTGCTGCGCGCCTACGGGGCGATCGAGTGATCGCGATCTCCTGAAGGGAGAGGTCATGCGCGCGGAAGACCACCCTTACCGAGAATTCGAACGCGCTGGTTGGGCGCGCGCCGCATCGTGCTACGCGGATTCGTTCGAGACGATCACCCGCCTGTTTGCCAAACCACTCCTTGATGCGGTGGGCGCCCGGCCTGGATCCAAGCTTCTCGACGTGGCATGCGGCAGTGGGCTCATCGCGGCGGCCGCTGCGGCTGCCGGGGCGCACGCCGAAGGTGTTGACTTCTCGCCCGACATGGTCGATGCGGCAAAGAAGCGTTTTCCGCAGCTGGCCTTTCGGCAAGCCGACGCCGAGGCGCTCCCGTTCGCCGACGACACGTTCGATGCCGTGGCGATCGGCTTCGGCGTGCACCATTTCCCGTTCCCGGTGCGGGCATTGGCCGAGGCGCGCAGGGTGTTGCGCGTGGGCGGGCGCCTGGGCTTCACCGTTTGGGCGTCCACCGACAAGCACATGCTCCAGAAGATCGTGGTCGATGCCGTTCGGGCGATCGGCGATCCGGCGGCCGAGCTGCCACTGTCGCCAGCCGGTGCGATCAACGACATGCAAACGTGCCTCGGCCTGCTGCACGCGGCGGGCTTCAGCCCGTCTGCCACGCGCGCCGAGATGGTCGAGGCGCGGGGGTCGGTGGCGTCGGCCCGCCAGCTGATCCAGCTGCTGACCGATGGCACGGTGCGAATATCGGCCGTGATCAGGTCCTTGCCAGCGGTCAAAGCGGCGGCGCTGCTGGCGGAGGTTGAGCACGCCATTGCACGGTACCTCGAGGGCGGTGTGTTCAAGATTCCGGCAACCGCAGTGCTGGCGGTCGGCATCAAGCTGGACAACACGGCCCCGTAGCGAGCGAACGGTACCCGCGCCTGCCTCCGCCCGCAGCGAGCGCGCGGCGGGCAGACGCTGGCGATGGTGCTGGCGGTGGTAAGGCTTCCAGTCGTCTGACCCGCGCCCAACGCTCCCTGCTAGCCCGCGCGCCGCTTGAACCAAGCGGGGCGCTTGGCCACGGGCACCGGGGGCATGCCTGCGGGCAGACGCTGCGAAGCAAGCCCCTTCGCGTGCTCCGCGATGAAATCGACGAACGCTCGCACTCGTGGCTGTCGTGCCATTGCCTTGCGCACCAGCAGATTGAGTGGCGGAGCATGTTGCCCCACCCAATCGAGAAGCACCGGCTTGAGCGATCTTTCGAGTAGCGGCTGACGGGCACTCAGGTCGTTGACCCGCGCCATGAGCTGCCCGTCCAGGACCGGAGCATCCAGCGCACGGCGGTCATCGCCGATCAACCAGCCGTCCACGCGCACCGATACCTGTTCTCGACCCTGCTCGAACGTCCACTCACGCATGAGCTCGCCAAAAGGGGTGCGAAACACCGCGCACGGAAGGCCTTCCAGCTGCGACGGATGCTGTGGTGTGCCATGGCGCTTCCAGAATCCCGGGGTCGCCACCACGAGCCAGCGCGTGTGCGCCAACGTGCGAACGATGGCGTCTTGAGGAGGCGGCCATCCGAAGGTGAGGAGTACATCGGCTCTGAGCTGATTGACGTCGCGCCGGACGCCGGCGTCCCAGAGTTCGACGCGAATGTTTGGATAGGCCTCGTGAAACGCCGACAGCGCATCCGCCAGCACATGGTGAATCGCCACGCTCTGCCCGGCGACGACCAAAGGTCCGGCAGGCGCCGAGGCGCGGTCGCGCAGCGAATCGTCGAGCGCACGATGCTCTTCGACCAGGAGGCGCGCCTTTGAAACGTACCCTTCCGCGTCGGGCAAGGGGCGGATCGGCGTCGCCTCGCGGTCCAGCAACTGGATTCCGAGCTCGCTCTCGAGAGCGCAGACCAGCCGGTGCACCGATGGAGCCGCGAGTCCCAGCCGCCTGCCCGCGGCAGCGAAGCCGCCATGATCGACCACCGCTACCAGGTACTCCAGCGCGCGCAGCTTGTGGATCGACATGATCGCTCGGTGTTAGCAAAAAGCTCATGCATTGTGAGCCTGTTCGGTTCTTGTTCGCCGCCTTTGCCGACGGGATCATCGGGCATCTCACTGGGAGCACGAGCATGGCAATTCAACGACGCACGCTTCTCACGGCGCTTCCGTTCGCGCTGGGACTGGGAAGCCTCGCATCCGTTCGCGCACAAGCCCCGCAGCTGCGCGAGCTGACCCTCCTGGTGCCAACGCCGCCTGCCAGCCAGCCCGACCAGATCGCACGCTGGCTCGCAGAACCGCTGTCGCGCCAGGCCGGCGTGCGCACCACCGTCTTGAACCGCCCCGGCGCTGCCGGAGCCATTGCGGCAGACGCGGTGCTGGCCGCACCCGCGGAGAGTGGGACGCTGCTGCTTGGCGGCCTCGATCACGTGGCGTATTCGCATCTCAACAGCTCGCGCCGGGCTCTTGACCCGTTCAAGGACTTCACGCCGGTTGCGGCGGTCAATCGCGACACGTGGCTCGTGGTCGGTTCGTTGGCGCACCCGCCGCGCGACCTGGCCTCGCTGGTGCAACTGGCCAAGGCCGGCGGGTCCCTCAACTACGGCAGCAACGGTGAAGGCACGACAGCGCACCTGCTCGGCGCCCGGCTCTGCAAGACGCTGGGAATCGAGGCGCAGCACGTTCCCTACAAGGAGAGCTATGTCCCCGACCTGATCTCGGGCCGTCTTCACTTCGTCGTCGCGTCGATGCCGGCCGTCATCGGGCCGGTGCGAGACCAGCGCCTCGCCCCTCTGGCGGCGTTGACCCATGAGCGTCTCTCGCAACTCCCAGAGACGGCCAGCATCAAGGAACTCGGATGGCCCGAGCAAGTGTTTCACGGGGGTCTCTTTCTCTTCGCCCCCGCAGTCTTGAGCCCGCTCGCACGTCAGTTCAACGCATGGGTGTCCGAGGCGCTTCGCGCTCCGGACATCGCGGCCAAGTTCGCGAACGTAGGAGTCGAGCCCACTCCGTTGGACCTGGAAGGAGCGCAGCGCGCTGTTGCCGAGCGGCTGCGCATCGTGGACGCGATGCGAATGGCGGTGTTCGGGCGTGCCCGTTGACTTGCTGCAGGAGCATGCATCGTGGCGGACCAATGCTCCGCGTTGAGTCGTGAAGTCCTAGGCACCTGCCGGTGTTAGAGGCGCCGGCCAAGTGCGCCGAGGGCACCGCGTGCATGGCCTGTGCAGTGGATGACGGTGTTGCGCGCGGGGGGCAATTGGATGTGGCCGCTCGCGCCGGATCGAGCGCATCACCGAGCGCCAGCGTCTAGCGGCCACAAGCAGGGTCGCTCCCAACTCGCACTAGCCCGTTCATTTCGAGGCGCATGATGCAGGGTGCGTTCAATAGTGAACTGACGCCAACGCGGGGCCCCGCGTATCGTGGGCGCCGCGGAGGGAACCGGTGTGCGAGGGGTCGTGATGGATGCCGTGCGCCGTCGACTGTTGGCCACGCTGTGCTTGGCGGCATGGCCGCTCGCTGCACGCGGCCAGGCTTCCGGCGTCGTGCGCCTGGGCTACCTGGCGCCGAACACCGCCGCCCAAGGACGCGTTCTGTTGGAAGCATTCCGGCAGGCCTTGAGCGAGCACGGGTGGATCGACGGCCGCAACGTGGCGATCGAGCCGCGCTATGCCGATGGGCAGGTGGACCGGATCGCGCCATTGGCGGCGGAGCTGGTGCGCGCCAAGGTCGATCTCATCGTGGCCGGATCTTCTGTCGCGGCATTGGCGGCCAGCGCCGCGACGCGGTCGATCCCGATCGTGATGACGTCGAGCGCCGACGCCGTCGGTGAGGGGCTGGTCGCCAGCCTGGCTCGGCCCGGGGGCAACGTGACGGGGATGACGTTCCTGGTGGGGCCGGAGATCGCCAGCAAGCAACTGCAGTTGTTGAAGGAGTTCGCCCCCTCCACGTCGCGTGTGGCGGTGCTGGCGAGCCGTCTCAATCGTGTGCACGGCGACTACATTCGCGAACTGAAGGCACGCGCCAACGGCGTGCAACTGCACGACGTGCAGGTTTCCAGTTCGGAGCAGCTGGAGTCGGCCTTTGCCTCGATGGCCAATCTGCGGGTCAACGGGCTTCTGGTCTTGACCGATTCGAGTTTCTGGGGCCAGCGGCAGCGCATCGTGGCCCTGGCGGCGCGGAGCGGCGTGCCGGCGCTGTACAGCCAGCGCGAATTCGTCGATGCGGGCGGCTTGGTGTCTTACGGCCCGAGTCTGCTGGACATGTTCCGCCGCGCAGCCGGCCATGTGGACAAGATCTTGCGCGGCGGCAGGCCAGGTGACATTCCGGTGGAGCAACCGAACAAGTTCGAACTCGTGATCAACATCAAGACGGCCAAGGTGCTGGGGCTTTCGCTGCCGCAGGCATTGCGGTTGCGGGCCGACCAGTTGATCGAGTAGGTTGATCGATCTCGTCGTCGGCTCGCTGGTCTATCTGGACTTGAGCTGATGGTGGAAGGCTGCGCGTGGCGGGCAG
>DATKJN010000067.1:0-5721 GCA_035543655.1 Burkholderiaceae bacterium
TGCCGTGATGCGGCCGTGGGACCAAAGTCCAATGGCCCGCGCCGCCAAACGACCCTAGTCTGCGCAACCAATGCGTCCCTCCACACGCTGGCAGTTCTGTCGCATCGCCTTCCTGATGGCGCTGATGACGCCGTTGGCCGAGGGGCAGACACCGGCGCCAGCGCCTCCGCCCCCGGCGGCGGCACCCGCTGCGCCAGCCAGCGCCCCGGCCAGCAAGGAGCAGCTGGAGCAGCTGCTGGCGCCGATCGCGCTGTACCCCGACTCGCTGCTGTCGCAGGTGCTGATGGCCGCCACCTATCCGGCCGACGTGGCCGACGCGGCCAAGTGGTCCAAGGCCAACAAGGACCAGAAGGGCGACGCCGCCGTCAAGATGATCCAGGACCAGCCCTGGGATCCGAGCGTGCAGTCGCTGGTGGCGTTCCCGCAGATCCTGCAGGTGATGGGCGACCAGCCCGACTGGGTGCAGAAGCTCGGCGATGCGTTTCTCGCTTCGTCGAAAGACGTGCTCGACGCCGTGCAGCGGCTGCGCACCAAGGCGCAGGCCGCCGGCAACCTGAAGAGCAACGAGCAGCAGAAGGTGGTCGTCGAGCAGGCGCCGCAGACCCAACAAACCGTCATCAAGATCGAACCGGCGCAGCCCGAGACGGTGTACGTGCCGGCATACAACCCGACGGTGGCGTACGGCGCGTGGCCCTACCCGTCGTACCCGCCGTACTACTACCCGCCGCCGCCTTACTACTACCCCGGCGGCGCGCTGGCCACGGGCATCGCGTTCGGCATCGGCGTGGCGGCCATCGGTTCGATCTGGGGCAACGCCAACTGGGGCGGCGGCGACGTCAACATCAACGTCAACAAGTACAACAGCATCAACAGCAACCGGCAGATCAACAACAGCAAGTTCGAGCACAACGCGGGCAACCGGCGCGGCGTGCCGTACGGCGACCAGGCGAGCCGCGACAAGTTCGGCAGCAAGGGCGTCGGCGACGCCGGCGCACGCAACGACTATCGCGGCCGTGACCCGGGCCGCGACACGCAGCGCCAGCAGGCGCAGAGCTCGCTGCAGAACCGCGGCATGGATCCATCGCAGGGTCGCCAGGATCTGCGCAACGACCCGGCCACGCGCGATCGAGCGAATCAGGCCTCGCAAGGTGCCGGCCGTCAGAACGGTGCCGGCGGTGGTTTCGACTCCAGTGCACGCGACCGCGCCAGTGGCGCCAGCGACAACGCGCTGCGCGGGGCCGGCAACGGGGGCGCCGCGCGCCAGCAGGCCGATCGCGGTGGCGCGAGCCGTGCATCGTCGTCCAACTTCGGCGGCGGCGGTGGGGGTCGGGCCGCCGGTGGTGGCGGGCGCGGCGGCGGCGGTGGCGGCCGTGGCGGCGGCGGTCGCCGCTAGGAATCGGGGAAGCGCATGAGGCCATCGATCGCCGGGTTGCTGCGTGGCTTGCTGCTGGTGGGCGCACTCGCGTCGCCGCACGTCCATGCGCAGCAAGTGTTCGGCAGCGCCGAGGCGGCGGCCGATGCATTCACCGACGCGCTGCGCAAGGTCGACCGCGCTGCACTGACCAAGGTGCTGGGCGCCAACTACAAGCAGTTCATCAAGACCGACGGTGTCGAGCGTGCCGACATCGAGGCCTACCTCAAGAACTGGGACAAGCAGCACAAGCTCAACACCGAGGGCGACAAGGCCACGGTGGTGGTCGGCGACCAGGGCTGGACGCTGCCGGTTCCGATCGTCAAGCGCAAGGCCGGCTGGCAGTTCGACGTGGCCGCCGGTGCCGACGAGATGCGCACGCGGCGCATCGGGCGCAACGAGCTGGCCACGATCCAGGCCATCCTCGCCTACTACGACGCGCAGCGCGAGTACTCGACGGTCGACCACAACGGCGACGGCGTGCACGAGTACGCGCGCAAGTTCGTCAGCACCAAAGGGAAGAAGGACGGCCTGTACTGGGACAGCGCGCTCGGCCTCGACGAGAGTCCGCTCGGTCCGTTGCTCGCCCGCCAGCAGCCCAAGGGCGGCGTGGGCTACTACGGCTACCAGTACAAGATCCTCACTGGCCAGGGCAAGGATGCGCCCGGCGGCGCCTACGACTACATCATCGGCAAGCGCATGCGCAGCGGCTTCGCGGCGGTTGCCTGGCCGCTGCGTTATGGCGACACCGGCGTGATGACCTTCATGGTCAGCCACGCCGGCATCGTCTACGAGAAAGACCTCGGCCCCAACAGCGCTGCCGTGGCGGGCGCGATGACGCGCTTCAATCCCGACCCGAGCTGGAAGAAGTCGCCGATCGCGCCGTAGCCGTCGCGCACAGCCTGCCGGCGTCGCCATCGCGCGTGCGCGCCCACACCAGCAGGGCCGCTGCGTTGATGCCGGCGCCGAGCGCGCACACGCCGAGCCAGCCGGCGCGGTCGTACAGCGCCGTCGATGCGATGGAGCCGAGCGCGCAGCCGATCGAATAGCAGACCATGTAGGCGGCCGCCAGCCGGCTCTGCGCCTCGGGGCGCACGCGATAGATCAGGCTCTGGTTGCTCACGTGCACGGCCTGCAGCCCGAAGTCGATCACCAGCACGCCGGCGACCAAACCCCACAACGTGTGCGGCAGCAGCGCCGACATCGCCCACGACACCAGCATCAGCACCAGCGCGACGCCCGTGGTGCGTTGCGCAAAGCCGCGATCGGCCCATGGCCCGGCGCGCGTGGCGCCGAGCGCGCCGCAGACACCGGCCAGGCCGAACAGGCCGACCTCGGTGTGCGTGAGGGCATGCGGCGGCGCGCGCAGCGCCAGCACCATCGGCGTCCACAACACCGTCATCGCCATGAACACCAGCAGCGCCAGCAGACCGCGCTCGCGCAACACGCGCTCCTCGCGCCACAGCCTGAACAGCGAACCCACCAGTGCGGCGTAGGTCATGCGGCCATTGCGCCGCAGCTGCGGCGGCAATGCGCTGGCCAGCGCCCACACGACCGCGAGGTTGCCCAAGGCCGCTGCCGCGTAGACCGCGCGCCAGCCCCACAGGTCGGCGAGCACGCCTGCCGCCGCGCGGGCCAACAGGATGCCGGTGATGATGCCGCTGGTCACGGTGCCGACCACACGGCCGCGTTGCGCCGCAGGGGCCAGCGCCGACGCGTGCGCCACGTGCAATTGCGTGACCACGGCCAGTGCACCGACTGCCGCCATGGCCGCAAGAAACACCCAGGCGGAAGGCGCTGCGGCCACGACGCCGAGCGCGAGCACCGAACACGCCGTCTGGCCGATGATGAGGCGCCGGCGATCGAACAGGTCCCCGAGCGGCACCAGCAGCAGCAGCCCGATGCCGTAGCCGACTTGCGTCCAGGTGACCACCGCGCCCACCGCCGCCGGGCTGAGTCCGAGGTCGTGCGCGATCGCATCGAGCAGCGGCTGCGCGTAGTACACGCTCGCCACCGCCAGCCCACTGGCCACCGCGGCGAGCCACACGACCGCGCGCGTCAGCGGCGGATGCAGCGCGCCGCCGGCAGGCGTGCGCGCCGTGCCGGCGGCAACGCGCCGGCCATCGCTTGCGGCGGGCATGCGTGTCAGCCCAGCGCGGTGGCGAAGCGCCGGATGTGTTCGGCGATCAGGTCGCCCTGGTCTTCGAGTGCGAAGTGGCCGGCATCGAGGATGTGGATCTCGGCCTTCTTCAGGTCGCGCCGGTACGGATGGGCGCCCGCCTCCGGAAAGATCACATCGTTCTTGCCCCACACCACCAGCGTGGGCGGCTGGTGCTCGCGAAAGTACGCCTGCCACTGCGCATAGCGGCCCGGGTTGCTGCCGTAGTCACGCAGCAGCGCCAGCATGATGTCCTTGTTGCCGGGGCGCGCGAGCAGCGCTTGTTGCAGCAGCCAGCTGTCGGGGTTCACGCGCGCCGGATGCTTGGCACCATGCGCGTAGTTCCACTGCAGCGCATCGTCCGACATGCCGGCAGCGCGGATGCGCGCGAGATTGGCGGGCGACGGATCGCGCCACAGCTCGCGCAGCGGCGCCCAGAAGCTGTCGGGCAGGCCTTCATCGTAGGCATTGGCGTTCTGCACCACGAGGAACGCCACCTTCTTCGGTTGTGCGCTCGCGAGACGAAAGCCCACCGGTCCGCCGAAGTCCTGCATGTACAACCCATAACGCTGCAGCTCGAGGCGTTCGGCGAAACGCGCCACCGTGCCAGCCAGCGCATCGAACGTGTAGGGGTACTGGTCGGGCGGCGGCGAATCGCTGTGGCCGAAGCCGGGATAGTCCGGCGCCACCAGATGGAAGCGGTCGGCCAGTCGATCGAGCAGCTCGCGATACATGAACGACGAAGCGGGAAAGCCGTGCAGCAGCAACAGCGTGGGCCGGTCGCGGCGGCCGGCCTCGCGATAGAAGATCTTCAGGCCGTCGATGTCGATGGTGTGGTATTCGGTCATGGCAGGCGATTGGGTCGGGTTGGGAATGTGGTTGCATGAAGCAACCTGATGCGGTTGTACGCGAACAGGTTGTATGATGCAACCACCATCCCGAGACCGGGGTCACCCGTCAAACAGGAGACACGATGGTCAAGCGCACCAGCCACAGCGGCGCCAGCTGCCCGGTGGCGCGCCCGCTCGACGCGATCGGCGACTGGTGGTCGCTGCTCATCATTCGCGACGCATTCGACGGGCTGCGCCGCTTCGGCGAATTTCAGAAGAGCCTGGGCCTGGCCAAGAACATCCTGGCCGCGCGGCTGCGCAACCTCAGCGAGCACGGCATCCTCGACACCGCGCCCGCGTCCGACGGCAGCGCGTACCAGGAATACGTGCTCACGAAGAAGGGGCTGGCGTTGTTTCCGCTGCTGGTCGCGCTGCGCCAGTGGGGCGAGGAATACTTCTTTGAGTCGGGCGAAGACCACGTGCGACTGGTCGACCTGAAGACCGGCCGACCGGTGCGCAAGCTCGAACTGCGGGCGCACGATGGCCGCCTGCTCGGCCCCGCCGACACGCGCGTGAAGCCGGTGCCGGGTGGCTTGGCATCGAACGCGAAGCCACCGAGGCGAACCGCACGCGGCTGAGCCTGCGGCGCCACCGGTGCGCGAGCGGTCGATCCGCGGTTGAGCGGCCGCGGCCACGATCCAAGCGCCGTGCGGAAGCACCGGCCCCGCTGCTCGCATGTTCCTTGTGCGCAAAGCAGCACACGAGTCGCCATTTCGTGGCTCGGGCAAGCCTCACGGATGGCGCCGCCATGCCGATGACCTCGGGTAGCGCCCGACAATTCAGGCTCTGCGAGCCGACGCTGGCGCATCCCGCATCAACGGCCCTCACGCAGAGCACGCCACCCCTATGCGCGACACGCAGAGTTTCCCAGCGGAGGATTTGAACGACCTCTGGTTGGCCATGGCCACGGCCTTGGTGGGCATCGGCGCCGCACTGGTCGAGCGGGGACCGCTCACTGTCGTTCTGATCACCGTGTTGTGTGCTCTTTGCGCAGCGGCGTTGAGAGCAGCCTGGCGCCGCCGCGGCGCTGCCGCCGATGGGCGTCGGTTGGTGGCCGAGCACCGCATGCTGCGCGAAAGCATCGAGAACAATCCGATGCCCTATGCGGTCTATGACGACCAGGACTGCCTGATCGCTTGGAACAAGGCCTACGAGGCCACCCATGCAGAAGCCTTCCGGCGCTTGCGTTCCCAGGCAGAGCAAGGCCTCCTGCTCTACGGCGAACTCCTGCGCGTGACCGCCGAGGCCACGTTGCCGGCCGA
>DATKJN010000068.1:0-3235 GCA_035543655.1 Burkholderiaceae bacterium
CATCGATGTTGTTGACCACCGGCATCTTGGGCGGTCGGATGTCGGCCGTGGCCAGGCGGTCGCGCAGCGCATCGGCGGCGGGCTTCATCAGCGCGCAGTGAAACGGCGCCGACACCGCGAGCGGCAGTGCACGCTTCGCACCCATGCCCTTCAGGATCTCGCACGCCTTGTCGACACCGGCCTTGGCACCGGAGATCACGGTCTGCTTGGGATCGTTGAAGTTGGCGGCCGACACGACCGCACCGGTATCGGAAGCCGCTTTCGCGCAACCCTCGACCACTGCCCGCGAATCCAGACCGAGAATCGCGGCCATTGCACCCGCGCCCACCGGCACGGCCTGCTGCATCGCCTGGGCTCGAAAGCGAACGAGCGGAAGCGCGTCGCGGATGGCCTCCGGTTCGCCGACACTGGCCACATCGATGTTGTTGACCACCGGCATCTTGGGCGGTCGGATGTCGGCCGTGGCCAGGCGGTCGCGCAGCGCATCGGCGGCGGGCTTCATCAGCGCGCAGTGAAACGGCGCCGACACCGCGAGCGGCAGCGCACGCTTCGCACCCATGCTCTTCAGGATGTCGCACGCCTTGTCGACACCGGCCTTGGCACCGGAGATCACGGTCTGCTTGGGGTCGTTGAAGTTGGCGGCCGACACGACCGCACCGGTATCGGAAGCCGCTTTGGCGCAACCCTCGACCACTGCCTGCGAGTCCAGACCGAGAATCGCGGCCATTGCACCCGCGCCCACCGGCACGGCCTGCTGCATCGCCTGGGCACGAAAGCGCACCAGCGGCAACGCGTCGCGCAAACTGAGCGCGCCGGCGGCCACCAGCGCGCTGTACTCGCCCAACGAATGACCCGCCACCGCGACCGGTTCGGGCCCGCCCTCGGCACGCCACGCGCGGTAGCAGGCGATGCCGGCGGTCAGCATCACCGGCTGGGTGTTGGTGGTGAGTTCGAGCGCTTGTGCCGGGCCTTCGCGAATCAAGCGACCGAGGTCCTCGCCGAGCGCGTCGGCCGCTTCGGCCAGCACCTCGCGCGCCGCTGGATGGTCGCCCCATGCGTCGAGCATGCCCACGCTCTGAGCACCTTGACCGGGAAAGACGAACGCGTACGGCTTCATCGAACGAGTCGGTTCCTCAGAGGTTCCTTAGAAATCGAGCAGCACCGCGCCCCAGGTGAACCCGCCGCCCACGCCTTCGAGCAACACGGTGTCTCCGGGTTTCACGCGACCGTCCTTGCACGCCACGTCGAGCGCCAACGGAATCGACGCCGCCGACGTGTTGCCGTGAGTCTGCACGGTGGCCACGAGCTTTTCGGGCGGCAATTTCAGCTTGCGCGCCGTGCCCTGCATGATCCGGATGTTGGCCTGGTGCGGGATCAGCCAATCGATGTCGGCTTCGCTGCGGTTGGCAGCCTTCAGCACCGCACGCGCGGAGGCCTCGAGCACGTTGACCGCGAGCTTGAACACGGCGGGGCCGTCCATCTTCAACAACGGGTCGCCGAGCACCTTGCCACCCGCCACAGTACCGGGTGTGCACAGGATGTCGCGGTGCGCGCCGTCGGCATGCAGGTCGCTGGCGAGGATGCCTGGCTGGTCGCTGGACTCCAGCACGACGGCGCCCGCTCCGTCACCGAACAACACGCAGGTGGTGCGGTCGTTGAAATCGAGGATGCGCGAGAACACCTCGCTGCCCACCACCAGCGCGCGCGATGCGGCACCAGTGCGGATCATCGAGTCGGCCACCGTGACCGCGTAGACGAAGCCCGAGCACACCGCTTGCAGGTCGAACGCCGCGCAGCCGGCGACGCCGAGCTTGTTCTGCAGGATGGTCGCGGTCGAGGGAAACACCATGTCGGGTGTCGAGGTCGCCACTACGATCAGGTCGATATCGCCCGCCTTGCGGCCGGCCGACTCGAGCGCATGGCGCGACGCCTCCAGCGCGAGGTCGCTCGCGGTGACACCGTCGGCGGCGAAGTGGCGGGCGCGGATGCCAGTGCGCTCGATGATCCACTGGTCCGAGGTTTCGATGCCGCGCGTGGCCAACTCGGCAGCCAATTCAGCGTTGCTCACCTGCCGCGGCGGCAGGTAGCTGCCAGTGCCGGTGATGCGCGAAAACCGACTGGGTACAGTCATTGGGCCCCCTTGGCCCTACGGTCCGTCACCCCGAGGGGAAACGGGCGTCTTCGGAACGGCCGTGCGTCGCTCATTCAGCGGGCGAAAGGTTCGACTCGTCGACCGCCGATGGCATGGCTTGCAGGGTTTCCAGGATGCGCTCGTGCACCCGTTCCAGCAGTCGATTGCGGGCCGCATCATACGCGCGCGCCAGCGCCTGCTCGAACGCGAAGGCATCGGATGAGCCATGGGCTTTGAACACCAGCCCCTTCAGGCCAAGCAGCGCACCGCCGCTGTAACGGCGGTGGTCTACACGCGCCTTGAAATGATTCAGCACTGGCAACGCGGCCAGCGCGGCCAGCTTGGTGAGAATATTGCGACCGAACTCCTCGCGGATCATGCCGCCCAACATCGCAGCCAAGCCTTCGGAGGTCTTGAGCATCACGTTGCCGACGAAGCCATCGCACACCACGATATCGGTGGTGCCCTTGAAGATGTCGTTGCCTTCGACATTGCCGTGGAAGTTGAGGTGCCCGTCCGCGGCGGCCGTGCGCAACAAGTCGGCGGCGCGCTTGATTGCTTCGCTGCCCTTGATGGCTTCCTCACCGATATTGAGCAGGCCGACGCTGGGGTTCTCGTCGCCGCTGAGTGCGCTGGCAAGCGCGCTGCCCATGACCGCGAATTGCAGCAGGTGCTCGGCGGTGCAATCCACGTTGGCGCCGAGGTCGAGCACCTGGGTGAAGCGCCCCTTGGCGTTGGGCAGATAGGCCGCAATCGCCGGTCGATCGATGCCCTCCACGGTCTTCAACAAATAGCGCGCCACCGCCATCAGCGCGCCGGTATTGCCCGCCGACACACAAGCTTGCGCCAGCGCGCTGTCGGCCTCGCCGGCCTTGACCTGCGCGATCGCCACCCGCAGCGACGAGTCTTTCTTGCGCCGCATCGCCACTTCGATCGGGTCGTCCATCGCGACGACTTCGGAGGCAGTGACCGGCTTGCAACGCTCCCAGCCGTGCGCCGACGCCAGCGCCGCTGCCGTGCCGACGAGGATCAGTTCAGCCTGCGGATGGGAGGCGAGAAACGCCTTGCATGCCGGCAGCGTGGCCGACGGACCGTGGTCGCCGC
>DATKJN010000069.1:0-3028 GCA_035543655.1 Burkholderiaceae bacterium
CTGCGCTTCGCCATCCGCGAGGGCGGCAGAACCGTCGGCTCCGGCGTCGTGGCGAAGATCATCGAGTGAATTGACAGCCCCCGGGCAGCGCGGACACCTGCGTGTCCGCTCGCTGCCCACCCCCCGAGGGGGTTCGCCAAAGCCTTCGGGCGGCCCGGCGGCTTTGGCGCTTCGCCCTTGAGACTTGTTCGTTGCGGCCCTAGCGGCCGCGATATCGCTCTTTAGGAACTGCCATGACCAAACAGAAGATCCGGATCCGCTTGAAGGCATTCGACTACAAGCTGATCGACCAGTCCGCGCTCGAAATCGTCGACACCGCCAAGCGCACCGGCGCCATCGTCAAGGGCCCGGTGCCCCTGCCGACGCGTCAGCAGCGGTTCGACATCCTGCGCTCGCCGCATGTCAACAAGACCAGCCGCGACCAGTTCGAAATCCGCACGCACCAGCGACTGATGGACATCGTCGACCCCACCGACAAGACGGTGGACGCGCTGATGAAGCTCGATCTGCCCGCGGGCGTCGACGTCGAGATCAAGTTGCAGTGAATCGAGCGACGGCGGGGCCGATGTGGCGAACACCACATCGGCTATACTCGCCGGCTCGCCGCTTGGGGCTTAAAGGCCACCGAGCGGCAATCAACCAGCCCGGCCAATCGATGTCGGGCATGTGAAACAAAGGCGCTGGGCAACCGGTGCTGGAGAACGAACCATGACGACTGCCGAACATGGCCATCGTCTCGGCTTGGTGGGCCGCAAGGTGGGCATGATGCGCATCTTCACGGACGACGGCGATGCCGTGCCCGTGACGGTGCTGGACGTGTCCAACAACCGCGTCACGCAAGTCAAGACCGAAGCGACCGACGGCTACAACGCCCTGCAGGTGGCGTTCGGCTCCCGCAAGGCCTCCCGCGTCACCAAGCCCGAAGCTGGGCACCTGGCCAAGGCCGGTGTCGAGGCAGGCGAGGTGCTGCGCGAGTTCCGCGTCTCGGCCGAGGTGGCTGCGCAATACAAGGCGGGCGCCGCCGTGCCGGTGACCTTGTTCGCCGCCGGCCAGAAGGTCGACGTGCAAGGCACCTCGATCGGCAAGGGATTCACCGGCACCATCAAGCGCCACAACTTCAGCTCGCAGCGCGCGTCGCACGGCAACAGCCGTTCGCACAACGTGCCGGGCTCGATCTCGATGGCGCAGGATCCGGGCCGCGTGTTCCCGGGCAAGCGCATGTCGGGCCACATGGGCGACGACACCGTGACCACGCAGAACCTCGACGTCGTGCGCGTCGACGAAGCGCGTTCGCTGTTGCTGGTGAAGGGCGCCGTGCCGGGCTCGAAGTCCGGATTCGTCACCGTGCACCCCGCGGTGCGCGTACGCGCCAAAA
Source organism: Burkholderiaceae bacterium (assembly GCA_035543655.1). Taxonomy (GTDB): domain Bacteria; phylum Pseudomonadota; class Gammaproteobacteria; order Burkholderiales; family Burkholderiaceae_C; genus JAEUPI01. Next base: position 1,376 of record DATKJN010000069.1, read on the forward strand.
AGGGAGCCAAGTGATGCAGCTCGAGCTCCTCAACGACCAGGGCCAGGCCACGTCGAAGGTCGAAGCGCCCGACACGCTGTTCGCGCGCGATTACAACGAGGCGCTGGTGCACCAGGTGGTGGTGGCGTTCCAGGCCAACGCTCGCCAGGGCACACGGGCGCAGAAGAACCGCGAGACGGTCAAGCACAGCACCAAGAAGCCGTGGCGCCAGAAGGGCACCGGCCGCGCGCGCGCCGGCATGACCAGCTCGCCGCTGTGGCGAGGCGGTGGCCGCACCTTCCCCAACAGTCCCGACGAGAACTTCAGCCACAAGCTGAACAAGAAGATGTACCGCGCCGGCATGGCGTCGATCCTGTCGCAGCTGGCCCGTGACGGCCGGCTGGCCGTGGTCGATTCGATCAAGGTCGACGCACCCAAGACCAAGCTGCTGGCCGCGAAGTTCAAGGCCATGGGACTCGATTCGGTGCTGGTGATCGCCGATTCCGTCGACGAGAACGTGGCGCTGGCGTCGCGCAACCTGGCGAACGTGCTGGTGGTCGAGCCGCGCTACGCCGACCCGCTGTCGCTCGTGTTCTACAAGAAGGTGCTGATCACCAAGGGCGCGATCGAGCAGCTCAAGGAGATGTACGCATGAGCACGGCACCCGCACCCATTGCGAAGTCCAAGCACGACGAGAGTCGCCTGGCACAGATCCTCGTCGCGCCGATCGTGTCCGAAAAGGCCACCCGTGTCGGCGAGAAGCACAACCAGGTGCTGTTCAAGGTGCTGCGCAACGCCACCAAGCCCGAGATCAAGGCGGCGGTCGAGCTGATGTTCGCCGCCCAGAAGGTCGAGGTCGCCTCGGTGCAGATCGTCAACGTCAAGGGCAAGACCAAGCGCTTCGGGCGCTCGATCGGGCGCCGCGACCACGTGAAGAAGGCGTACGTGTCGCTGAAGGAAGGCCAGCAGCTCAACTTCTCCGGGGAGGCCGCTTAAATGGCCGTCATCAAAGTCAAGCCCACGTCGCCCGGCCGCCGCGCCGTGGTGAAGGTGGTGCACAAGCACCTGCACAAGGGTGCACCCGAGGCGTCGCTGCTCGAGCCGCAGAAGCAGAAGTCCGGCCGCAACAACAACGGCCACATCACGATGCGCCACAAGGGCGGTGGTCACAAGCACCACTACCGAGTGGTCGACTTCAAGCGCAACAAGGACGGCATCGCGGCGAAGGTCGAGCGCATCGAATACGACCCGAACCGCACTGCACACATCGCGCTGTTGTGCTACGCCGACGGCGAGCGCCGCTACATCATCGCGCCGCGCGGCCTCGAAGTGGGCGCGTCGCTCATGTCGGGCTCGGAGGCGCCGATCAAGGCCGGCAATACGCTGCCGATCCGCAACATTCCGGTGGGTTCGATCATTCACTGCGTCGAGATGCTGCCCGGCAAGGGCGCGCAGATCGCGCGCTCGGCGGGTGCCGCGGTCACGCTGATGGCGCGCGAGGGCACCTACGCCCAGGTGCGCATGCGCTCGGGCGAAGTGCGCAAGATCCACATCGATTGCCGCGCCACGATCGGCGAGGTCAGCAACGAAGAGCACAACCTGCGCCAGTACGGCAAGGCCGGTGCGATCCGCTGGCAAGGCATCCGGCCCACGGTGCGTGGTGTGGCGATGAAT
>DATKJN010000070.1:0-5724 GCA_035543655.1 Burkholderiaceae bacterium
CTGCCCGCATGGCCGGCCGCTGCCGCGCAGGCCACGCCGCAGAACCCGGCAGCCGCCGATTGGCCGTTGGGTCGGGCCTTGGCGCAGCTGGGTGGCGTGTATGTGTTGGCAGAAAATGCGCAGGGCTTGATCATCGTCGACATGCACGCCCCGCACGAGCGCATCGTCTACGAACAACTCAAGGCCAAGGGGGGCACGGCACTGCAGTCGCAGCCGCTGCTGGTGCCCGTGACGTTCGCGGCATCGGCTGCCGAGATTGCGACCGCGCAGGCATCCGGCGCGGCATTGCAGGAACTGGGCCTGGACGTTTCGCCCCTGAGCGCCAGCACGCTGGCCGTGCGCAGCCGGCCCGCCGCCCTGCCCGATGCCGACCTGATCGAGTTGACGCGCGCGGTATTGGCCGAGCTGGAACAGACCGACTCCAGCCGGGTCGTGCAGCGCGCTCGCGACGACCTGCTGTCCACCATGGCCTGCCACGCGGCGGTGCGCGCCAACCGCCGGCTGACGTTGGAGGAAATGAACGCCTTGTTGCGGCAGATGGAATCCACCGAGCGCGCGGATCAGTGCAACCACGGACGTCCGACCTGGCGCCCCATCACGTTGAAGGAGCTGGACGCGTGGTTCATGCGCGGCCGTTGACGGAGTTGAATCGACCATGATCGCCCGACACTGGCGTCGAATCTGCATTGCCGCGATGGCGGCCTGCCTGCTGGGAGCAGGGTGCGCCACACTGGACGAGCAGCAGCGCCGTTGGATCTTTCAACCCGCCAAGCAGAGCTGGTACGGCGCGTCGTCCGATGGTCTGCAGGACGAGTGGATCCACTTCACACCGCCCGGCGCGACGGAGCCGGTGAAGCTGCACGCGCTGTGGCTGCCCCACGAACGCCCCGACGCGCCGGTGGTGTTGTACCTGCACGGCGCACGCTGGGACGTGCTGAGCAGTTCGTTTCGCATGCGGCGCCTGCATGCATTGGGCGTGTCGGTGCTGGGGATCGACTATCGCGGCTTCGGTCGCAGCAGCGAGGCGCTGCCCTCGGAGGCGATGGCGTACGAGGATGCGCGTGCGGCGTGGGAGTGGCTGCGCGAGCGCCATCCGATGCGGCCCCGGCTGATCTACGGCCATTCGCTGGGCAGCGCCATCGCGGTGCACCTCGCCTCCGAGGTTCACGACGAGGCCGGCGTGATCGTCGAAGGTGCGTTCACGTCGATCCCAGATGTGTATTCCTCGCTGCGCTTCGGCTGGCTTCCGCTGCGCCCGCTGATCACGCAGCGCTTCAATGCCGGCGAGCGCATCGCCGACATCGGCTCGCCGGTGCTCGTGGTGCACGGCGCGCGCGACCAGATGATCCAGCCGGCCCTCGGCCGCGCGTTGTTCGAGCGCGCGAAGGAGCCCAAGCGGTTCATCCTCTCCGAGACCGGCAATCACCACAACGCGCAGTCGATGGCGCGCGACGAGGTGCGCGAGGCGATGAGCACGCTGTTCGGGCTGCGTCCGGAGTCGGTCGCAGCGGAGTAGCGCGCGCTCGCGCGGCTCAGTTCTGTGCCGCGCGCCCCGCTGCGCCGCGTGGCAAGACGCGCGCGTGCAACGCCGCCAGGTCGTCGTTGGTGTCGACGTCGGCCAGCACGCCGGCATCGTCGAGTTCGATGCCATGCGACGGATAGCGCGCCACCAAGCGCCGCGCACCTTCGTCGCCGGACAGCTGCACCAATTCGGAGTACAGCTCCGCGCTGAAGCCCACGGGGTGCCCGCGCCGGCCGCGATGCTGCGCATACACCACCACGTGGTGCGGCAGTTTGGCCGCCACCGCCAACAAGCTGGACGGCTGCACGGTCGGCATGTCACCAGGCAGCAGGAGCCAGCCCCCCGCGTCGGCGCTTGCTGCGACACCGCTGGCGATCGAATAGCCCATGCCCAGCAACTCGCCGGCCTGACCGGTGGCGGCTGGCAGTTCGACGATGTCGCGCTGCGCCACGTGGCGTCTCGCTTCGGCGCTGACCACGGCGGTGGTCACCACGCGCACCTGCAGCCCCGATTCAATCGCGATCTGCAGCGCGGAACCGAGCACGGTCGACGTGCCGAAGGGCTGCAGCAGCTTGTGCTCGGGCGCGACGAAGCGACTGCCGCGACCCGCAGCCAGCACGATGACGGTAGGTGGCCTTTTCATGATCGTTGCCGTGCGGCGGTGCAGACCCCTCCTCGCTGCGGCCCGCATGGCCAATCCTCTTGCACAAAGCATCGGCGCGACCCCGCGGTGGCAACAGTGGGAGCTTCACTTAAGGCGTTCCACGTAAGTGCATTCCCAGGCAGCGCCGGCGCACGTGCATACTTGGCCGATGGACAAGACTGCGCTGGCCGATCTGCGCAAGAGTTACGAGCGAGACGAGCTCGATGAAGCATCGAGCAGTGCCGACCCGTTGCGCCAGTTCCAGACCTGGCTGGAGCAGGCGATTCAAGCCGGCGTACCGGAGCCCAATGCCATGACACTGGCCACCGTGGGCGCCGACGGGCGACCATCGACGCGAGTGGTGTTGATCAAGGGCGTGGACGAGCGCGGGCTGGTGTGGTTCACCAACTACGAAAGCCGCAAGGGCCGTGAACTGGCCGGCAATCCGCTCGCCGCGCTGCAGTTTCATTGGGTCGAACTGGAGCGTGTGGTTCGGATCGAGGGTCGCGTGGAACTCGCGAGCGCGGAGGAATCGGATCGGTACTACGCGTCGCGTCCACTCGACTCGCGCATAGGGGCTTGGGCGTCGCCGCAAAGCCAGCCCATCTCCTCGCGCGCGGTGCTGGTTGCCAATGCGGCAAAGGCCGCCGCGCGCCATGGCTTGAATCCGAGCCGGCCGCCACACTGGGGCGGCTACCGTCTGGTGCCCGATCGATGGGAGTTCTGGCAGGGGCGCCGCAGCCGCCTGCACGATCGCATCCGCTACAACCTGGAGGCAGGGGGCTGGGTGCGTCAGCGGCTTGCACCCTGACGCAAGACTCCCAACGCAACCCACGCGCCGCGGTTAGCGCTGGACTTTCCAGATGCCGGCCGCCTCGAGTTTGGCGTTGCCGGGCCCCGGGGACAGAAAATCGACCTCGACGAGATCCCCTGCCTTCAACGGCTCGAGGTCGATCACATCGGGGTCGACGTGGACGGTGCCGGAGCGGCCACCGTCATCGCGCAGTTGGATCGTTCCGGCCTTCATGTCGACCTTGACCACCGTGAACAGGCCCGGCAACGGATTCGCCGGGACGCCGCCGGTGCTTGAATTGAAGCGACCGGGCATCAGTGGCCGATCGGGGCGCTGGCTCGGCGGGCGCGCGATCGGATGGGCCGGCCGCTGCGCCCGGACGCGGCCCACTGGAGCCGCGAGGGCCACTGCGCCGAGACACAGAAAGGCGAATTCAGAAAGCAATGCTCGCCGCTGCACGGACATCGATGCTCTCACTGGATACCGGCCGGGAGGTGATTGTGCTGGCGCAGGTCAGCGTTGTCGCAAGCGGGCGGCAAAAGTTTTGCGAAACTTCGCGACCTTGGGAGCGACCACGAACGAACAGTAGCCCTGATTCGGGTTGCGGTCGAAATAGTGCTGGTGATACGCCTCGGCAGGCCAGTAGTTGTCGAGCGGCGCCAGTTCGGTGACCACGCGTCCCCCGATGGCTTGATTGACCTCGTCGATCACCGCCTGCGCGACCGCGCGTTGGGCCGGCTCGTGAAAGTAGATGCCCGATCGATACTGCGGCCCGACATCGTTTCCCTGCCGATTCAGCGTGGTTGAGTCGTGCACTGCAAAGAAGATCTCCAGCACTTCCCGAAGCGTGATCCTGGTGTTTTCGAACTGCACCCGCACCACCTCGGCGTGGCCGGTGGTCCCTTCGCAAACCTGCTCGTAGCTCGGCTCCTTGACATGTCCGTTGCTGTATCCGGACTCGACCGCCACGACACCGTCCACCTGCTCGTAGACGGCCTCGACGCACCAGAAACAGCCGCCACCCAGTGTGATGGTTTCGATTGCCACGCCTGCTCTCCCGTCGGTTCGTTTGTAGTCGGCCCGCGCGCCCCGCGCTTACACCGCCGTCGAATTGTGCCCATGACGCCACATCGATCCATGGCTTCAACCGAGCACCGCGAGGCAGCGCCAGCGAGCCGTAACAGCGGGTTTCGCCACGGTCATATTGCACGAGGACGCATTGACCCCGCAGCGCAGAATCCACCACCCCAATTGCCAATCGTTGCGTGAACGACTTCTTCATCTTGCTCGGCATTCAATCGTGGAAGCCCGTGCTGACCGCGCTGGCCCTGCCGCCCGTACCGTGGCTGCTGCTGATGCTGGTGGGCGCGCGCATGATGTTCTGGCGTCGCAGCTTGTCTTGGCTGGTGATGCTGGTCAGTGCGACAGGCCTGTGGCTGTGCTGCACGACCGGCGCAGGGCACTGGCTGGAGCGGCTGGTACTCAAGCCACCACCGGTGTTGACGCCAGATCGCATTGCCGAGCTCAAGCGCACCACCGGCACCGCCAGCAACAAGGTGGCCATCGTCGTGCTTGGGGGCGGGCGCGAGGCGATGGCGCCGGAGTACGGCCTGGCCAACCTGAGCCACTTGTCGTTGCAGCGCCTGCACTACGGCATCTGGTTGTCCCGGCAAACCGACGCGCCGATGCTGTTCTCCGGTGGCATCGGCCATGCCGACACCATCGGCGTCGCCGAAGGCGAGATCGCGGCGCGCATTGCCGAAAAAGACTACGGCAGGCCGCTGACCTGGACCGAGACCGAGTCGCGCGACACCCGAGAGAACGCCGTGCGCAGCGTGGCGATACTCAAGACCGCAGGCGTCACCGACCTCGTGTTGGTGACGCACGGCTTCCACATGCCGCGCGCGGTGCGCGCCTTCCAGGCAGAAGCACAGCGAACGGGCACGCCGATGCGCGTGTGGCCGGCACCCATGGGGATGGCCCAACCCACTGAACGTGCCGTGTTCCACTGGCTGCCGACCAACGATGGGTTCCAGCGCGTGCGCTTCGTGCTGCGCGAGTTGGCTGGAATGTTCCTGGGCGCCTGAACGCTCGGACACGCACGACCCAAAAACGAAACCCCTCCGCACCACGAGGGCGGGAGGGGTGGGTGACTTAGGTCACCGGGCGGGGCTCCGGACGTTGATCGGTCCAGGGCCCCTGTCGCGCAGAGACTGCGCATCCACTTGGATCGCCTGCAAGCAGGCAAACGAACCATACACCCGCGCGCCGTCGGCAGCAAGCGATTTGCAGCGTCAACGGCCGGGTTGCATCAGCCCTTCGTAGAGTGCGCGCATGCGTTGCTGCGTGCCGGCGTCGTGTTCGATCGGCCGCCCCCACGCCCGCGAGGTTTCGCCGGGCCACTTGGAGGTCGCATCGAGCCCCATCTTGCCACCAAGGCCGCTGGCCGGCGATGCGAAATCCAGGTAGTCGATGGGTGTGTGGTCGACCAGCGTGGTGTCGCGCACCGGGTCGCAGCGCGTGGTGATGGCCCACACCACCTCCTTCCAGTCGCGGATGTCCACGTCGCTGTCGGTGACCACGATGAACTTGGTGTACATGAACTGGCGCAGAAAGCTCCACAGGCCGAACATCAGCCGCTTCGCGTGGCCCGCGTAGCCCTTTCGAATCGAGATCACCGCCAGCCGATAGCTGCAACCTTCCGGAGGCAGATAGAAATCTGCGATCTCCGGAAACTGGCGCTGCAGGATCGGCACGAACACTTCG
>DATKJN010000071.1:0-8538 GCA_035543655.1 Burkholderiaceae bacterium
ATGCCCGCATCGTGCCGACGGTGTTGATCGTGCCGGGTCTGCGCGACCACGTCGACGCGCACTGGCAGACGCATCTCGCGCTGGACCTCGAAGCGCAACGGCGCAAGGTGAAGACGGTGCCGCCGATGGGTCGCGATCGGCGGCGGCTTCGACCAGCCGAACATCTACAACCTCGCCAACTTCCTGCGCGCTGTGCCGGACGGCGCGGTGCTGACGCTCGAAAGCTCGATGCGCAACGTGCTGCCGATCAACATGATGGGCATCGCGATGGGCCTGCACGTGCGCTGTGGCATCGAGGACAACCTGTGGAACCAATCGCGCACCGAGAAGATGAGCAGCGTCGAGCAGATCGAGCAGCTGGTGCGCGTCTCGCGCGAGTTCGGCCGCGAAGTGGCCAACGGCAAAGAGGCCCGCAAGATCTGCAAGATCGGCGTGTTCTACGACACCGTCGAAGCGACGCTGGCCGCCAACGGCTTCGCGCCCAACCCCAAAGGCCGCCAGCAGGGTTTCCTGCGCAAGGCGGCGTGACGATGGCCAATGCCCGCATCGTGCCGACGGTGTTGATCGTGCCGGGTCTGCGCGACCACGTCGACGCGCACTGGCAGACGCATCTCGCGCTGGACCTCGAAGCGCAACGGCGCAAGGTGAAGACGGTGCCGCCGATGGGTCGCGATGATCTTGACTGCACAGCCCGCGTGACGGCGATCGAGCGCGCCGCGCAAGCGATCAAGGGCCCGATCGTGGTGGTGGCGCACAGCGGCGGCTGCGTGATGGTCGCGCACTGGGCGCGGCAGACGCAGCGGCCCGTGCACGCCGCGCTGCTCGCCACGCCGCCGGACTTCGAACAGCCGATGCCCGAGGGCTACCCGACGATCGATGCGCTGCAAGCGGGGGGCTGGCTGCCCGTGCCGCGCACGCGGCTGCCGTTCCCGAGCGTGGTGGCAGCCAGCCGCGACGACCCGCTCGGCCGCTACGAACGCATCGAGCAGCTGGCACGCGACTGGGGCAGCGTGGTCGTCGACCTCGGGCCCGTCGGTCATCTGAACCCGAGTTCGGGCTACGGCCGCTGGAGCCGTGCCGAATCATTGATCGACGACATGTCCGCCGGCTGCTGAGCGCAGCACGGTGGCTTGAACCAACAAGGAGACAACGATGGCACACGCCATTCGCCTGCACGAGACCGGTGGTCCGGACGTGCTCAAACTCGAAACCGTCGACCTCGGCGAGCCCGGCCCCGGCCAGGCACGCGTGCGGCACACCTACGTGGCGGTCAACTTCATCGACATCTACTTCCGCACCGGCCGCTATCCGCTGCCGCTGCCCAACGGCCTGGGCTCCGACGCGGTCGGCGTGGTCGAGGCTGTCGGCGAGGGCGTGACCGATGTCAAACCCGGCGATCGAGTGGGTTACCTGCTCGGCCCGCAGGGCGCGTATGCCGACGTGCGTGTCATGCCTGCCGACGTGCTGATCCCGCTGCCAACCGGCATCTCCGACCGCGCCGCGTCGGCGCTGATGATGAAGGGCATGACGGCGCAGTACCTGTTTCGCCAGGTGTTCCCGCTGCACGGCGGCGAGACCATCCTGTACCACGCGGCCGCCGGCGGCGTCGGGCTGGTGGCGTGCCAGTGGGCACGCGCGCTCGGTGTCACGATGATCGGCACCGTCAGCACCGAGGAGAAGGCGGCCGTCGCCCGCGCGCACGGCTGCGCACACACCATCGTGACCGGCGGCATGAGCGCCGAGGACATGGCGCGCGAGATCCCCAAGCAGGTGCGCGAGATCACCGGCGGCAAGGGCGTGCCGGTGGTCTACGACTCGGTCGGCAAGGACACGCTGATGGCCTCGCTCGACAGCCTGCAGCCGCGCGGCGCGTTGGTCAGCAACGGCACGACGTCGGGCTCGGTGGTGATCGACACCACGCTGCTGGCGGTGAAAGGCTCGATCTGGGTCACGCGGCCGGCGATGGTGCACTACGCAGCGCCGCGCTCGCAGATGCTGTCGATGGCCGACGAGCTGTTCGCACACGTGCTGGCCGGCCGCATCACCGGCGAGCCGAAGCAGGAATTCGCGCTGGCCGATGCCGCGCAGGCGCATCGTGCGCTCGAGTCGCGCCGCACCATCGGCGCGACCGTGCTGGTGCCGTGAACGACAGGATGCTGCGATGGATCTGAACGCACTCGACCAAACGCCGAAGCAGGACGACTACCTGTTCGGCCGCGGACCGGCCTGGTTTGCGCTGGCGATGACGCTGGCGCTGATGATCTTCGACTACGTCGACCGCCAGGTCATCGTGTCGCTGTTCCCGTACCTGAAGGCCGAGTGGCACCTGTCGGACACGCAACTCGGTGCGCTGGTGTCGGTGGTGTCGATCACGGTGGCGCTGGGCGCGCTGCCGGTGGCATTGTTCGCCGACCGTGTCAGCCGCGTGAAAAGCATCGTCGCGATGGCCGCGGTGTGGAGCCTCGCGACCCTGTCGTGCATGTGGGCGCGCGGCTACGGCGCGCTGCTCGGCGCGCGCGCCATGGTCGGTCTCGGCGAAGCCGGCTATGGCTCGGTGGGCGCCGCGGTGATCGCCAGCCACTTTCCGTCGCGGCTGCGCGGCGCGGTGCTGGCGGCGTTCTTCGCCTCGGCGTCGGTCGGGTCGGTGCTCGGCGTGTTGCTGGGCGGCATGATCGCGGCGCGTTGGGGCTGGCAGGCCGCATTCGGCGTGGTCGGCGTGCCCGGCTTGCTGCTGGCCCTGCTGTACCTCAAGGTGCGCGACTACCAGACGGTGGCGATGACGCCGGCGCTCGACGCCAAACGCCAGTCGCTGCTCGCCGCCACGCTGCACATCGTGAAGGTGCTGACGCGGGCGCCCACGATGCTGTGGGTGTGCATCGGCGGCGCCGCGCAACTGATCGTGGTGTCGGCGCTGTGGTCTTGGCTGCCGAGCTTTCTGAACCGCGTGCATGGCGTCGCGCCTGACAAGGCCGGCATCCAGGCGGCGCTGGTGGTGCTCGCCGGCGCAGCCGGCGCGGTGGTGTGGGGTGCGGTGGTCGACCGCGCCGGCATGCGCCGACCGCGCCTGAAGCTGGCGACGATGGCGCTGCTGTGCCTGCTGTCGATGGTCGTGCTGGTCGCCGCATTCACACTGGCCGCCGGTTCGGCTGCGCAGTTCGCGCTGATCGCGCTCGGCGGCTTCATGGCCACCTGCACCGTCGGCCCGGTGTCGGCGATCGTGATCGACGTGGTGCACCCCGGCGTGCGCGCCACCGGCTCGTCGGTGCTGGCGCTGTTCCAGAACCTGTTCGGACTGGCCGCCGGCCCGCTCGTCGCCGGTCTGCTGTCCGACGCCTTCGGCCTCGTGGCCGCGTTGAGCGCCACACCGCTGTTTGCGCTGCTGGCGGTCGGCGCCTTCATGCTCGCCGCGCGCAGCTACGAAACCGACAAGGCAGGCGCCGCCGAGCCCCCGCCTGCCCCCACCCTGCCACGTGCCGCGCAAGCGGCGTGATTGAACTGGAGTCACCATGAACGCATCGATGATGCAGCAACCGCTGCTGATCTCCTCGCTGCTGACCCATGCCGAGCGCCATCACGGCGACCAGCAGATCGTGTCGCGACGCGTCGAGGGCGACATCCACCGCACCACGTACCGCGAGCTGGCCGCACGCGCACGTCGCATGGCCAACGCCCTGGCGGCGTTCGGCGTGCAGCACGGCACGCGCGTGGCCACGCTGGCGTGGAACGGCCACCGCCACATGGAGCTGTACTACGCGGTCAGCGGCTCCGGCGCGGTGCTGCACACGCTGAACCCGCGGCTGCACCCCGACCAAGTGGTGTGGATCGCCGACCATGCCGAAGACCAGGTGCTGTTCTTCGACCTGACGTTCCTGCCGCTGATCGAAGCGATCGCCGGCCGCGTCAAGACGATCAAGGCCTTCGTCGCGATGACCGACCGCGCCCACATGCCGGCCGCCGGCAAGGTGCCTGGGCTGCTGTGCTACGAGGAGCTGATCGCCGCCGGAGCGCCGGAGTTCGCGTGGCCCACGTTCGATGAGAACGAGCCGTCGTCGCTGTGCTACACGTCGGGCACGACCGGCAACCCGAAGGGTGCGCTGTACAGCCACCGCTCGACGATGCTGCACACCTACGCTGCCGCGCTACCCGATGCGCTGAACTGCTCGGCACGCGACACCCTCCTGCCGGTGGTGCCGATGTTCCATGTCAACGCCTGGGGCCTGCCCTACGTGGCGTGCATGGTCGGCGCCAAGCTGGTGTACCCCGGGCCGTTCCTCGACGGCAAGAGCCTGCACGAGCTGTTCGAGGCCGAAGGCGTCACCGTGTCGGCCGGCGTGCCCACCGTGTGGCAGGGGCTGCTGGCCCACGTCGAAGCCAACAACCTCGGCTTCAGCACGATGCGCCGCACGATCATCGGCGGCTCGGCCTGTCCGCCGGCAATGATGCGGGCGTTCCAGGAACGCCACGCGGTGCAGGTGCTGCACGCCTGGGGCATGACCGAGATGAGCCCGCTGGGCACCGCCTGCACGCTGAAGAGCAAACACGCCACCCTCGACGGCGAGCAGCGCCTGGCGGTGCAGGCCAAACAGGGCCGCGCGGTGTTCGGAGTCGACATGAAGATCGTCGGCGACGACGGCGAGGCCTTGCCGCACGACGGCAAGGCGGCCGGCGAGCTGATGGTGCGCGGGCCGTGGATCATCAACCGCTACTTCAAGGGCGAAGGCGGTGACCCGTTGCGCTACGACGCCGACGGCCACGGGTGGTTTCCCACCGGTGACGTGGCGACCATCGACGCCGACGGCTACATGCAGATCACCGACCGCAGCAAGGACGTGATCAAGAGCGGCGGCGAATGGATCGGCTCGATCGACCTCGAGAACATCGCGATGGCGCATCCGTCGGTGACGATGGCCGCGTGCATCGCCGCCAAGCATCCCAAGTGGGACGAGCGGCCGCTGCTGGTGGTGGTGCGCAAGCCCGGCACCGAGCTCACGCGCGAGCAGCTGCTGCACTTCTACGACGGCAAGATCGCCAAGTGGTGGACGCCCGACGACGTGGTGTTCACCGACGCGATCCCGCTCGGCGCCACCGGCAAGGTGCAGAAGAACAAGCTGCGTGAGCAGTACGTCGACCACAAGCTGCCGACCGCGTGACGCCGTGCCCATCGCCATCGACTTGGGCATGAACCGCGCGCGCTCGCTGTTCCCCGGCGTGATCGCATGCGCGGTGGTGGCCGCCGCCGCCGGCTTCCTCGGCCAGCACTACGGCGCGCCGGTGCTGCTGTTCGCGCTGCTGCTGGGGCTGGCGATGAACTTCCTCTCCCGCGAAGACGCCCCGTGTGCGCCAGGCATCGAGTTCTGTGCGCGCACCGTGCTGCGGATCGGCGTCGCGCTGCTCGGGCTGCGCATCACCGTGGAGCAGGTGATGGCGCTCGGCTGGGGCCCGGTGGCGATGGTCGTGGCCAGCGTCGCGATCACGATCACGTTGTCGATGGTGGTCGCGCGTGCACTCGGCTTTCAGAGCCTGTTCGGGCTGCTGACCGGTGGCGCCACCGCGATCTGCGGCGCGTCGGCGGCGCTGGCGCTGTCGGCCGCGTTGCCGGCCCACCCGCTGAAGGAACGGGCGACGCTGTTCACCGTGATCGGTGTGTCGGCACTGTCGACCTTTGCGATGGTGGCCTACCCGATGATCGTGCAGGCGCTCGGCCTCAACCCACAACAAGCCGGCATCTTCCTCGGCGGCACGATCCACGACGTGGCGCAGGTGGTGGGCGCGGGCTACAGCCTGTCACCGGAGACCGGCGACGCCGCCACGCTGGTGAAGCTGTTGCGCGTGGCCATGCTGCTGCCGGTGATCGTGGTGGCCGCGATGATCACGCGGGCACGCGCTGCCGCCGACGGCACCAGCCCCGGCAAACGGCCGCCGCTGCTGCCCGGCTTCGCGGTGGCATTCGCGGTGCTGGTGGCCGTCAACAGCACGGGCTGGCTGCCCAAGCCATTGAGTGCGCTCGGCAGCGATGCATCGCGCTGGTTCCTGGTGGCGGCGATCGCCGCCATCGGCATGAAGACCCAGCTGAAAGAGCTGGCCACCGTGGGCTTCAAGCCGGTGGCCTTGATGATCGGCGAGACGGTGTTCCTCGCCGCGTTGGCCCTGGCCATGATCCGCTGGATGATTTGACCCCCAACCCGACGCAGCCTCGCGGCCGGCAACGTCGGATCCGCGATGTCCACTTGAAAGAATCGCAAGCATGAAGCAGATCCCTTCTCTCACACGCCGCCGGCTGGTTGCGGCGGCCGCATGCGGCGCGCTGGCACCCCTGCGCGCCTTCGCACAAGCCTTTCCGAGCAAGCCGATGCGTGTGATCGCCGCCGGCCCGGCCGGCGCCACCGCCGACCTGATCGCGCGGCTGTTCACCGAGCCGCTGGCCAAAGAGCTGGGACAGACGGCGATCGTCGAACCCAAGCCCGGTGCGGCTGGCGCGATCGCGGTCAACGACCTGCTGCAGTCGCCGCACGACGGCCACACGCTGCTGGTGGGCGTGAACTCGCTGGTCAGCGAGATCCCGCACATCGTCAAGCTCAAGGTCGACATGCAGCAAGCGTTGCGGCCGCTGGCCGAGCTGGCGCGCGGCGGGCTGGTGCTGGTGGCCAACCCGAGCTTCCCGGCCAACAACCTGAAGGAGCTGATCGCCCACGTGAAGGCCAACCCGGGCAAGGTCAACTATGCGTCGTACAGCCCGGGCACGCTGAGCCATGTGTTGGGCCTGCTGCTCAACAAGGAAGCGGGCATCGACCTCATGCACGTCGGCTACAAGGGCTCGACGCCGGCGCTGACCGATGTGATGGGCAACCACGTGCCGCTGATGTTCGACGGCATCGGCACCTCGCTGCCGCTGATCAAGAGCGGCAAGATCAAGGCGTTCGCCGTCAGCACACCCAAGCGCAGCCCGGTGCTGCCCGACGTGCCGACCTTCACCGAGCTCGGCTTCCCGAAGCTCGAGGCGTTGGGATGGATGGGCTTGTGGTGCACGCCCGACGTGCCGGCGCCGGTGCAGGCGCGCGTTCGCGAAGCCACGCTGAAGGTGCTGACGCAACCGGCGGTGCGCGAGCGTTTGCTCGAGCTCGGCTTCGACGTCGGCGCTCCGCGCGGCGTCGACGACATCATCGCCGGCCTGAAGGCCGACCACGACCGCGTCGGCGCGGTGCTGCAGTCGATCGGATTCAAGCCCGAGTAGCACAGCGGCACGCAGGGCCACGACAACGGCTCCAGCACCGGTAGCCGGACCGGAGCACACTGCATCCGGCACCATGAGCGTGTTCTCGTCGACCACCCAGCGCAGAGTCCGTCCGGCGGACCATGCATGGGTATGCCTCGGCGTGGCGTTGTGCGCGGCTTCGCCCGTCGCGGCCCGCGCTCAGGAGTCGACGATCAACACCAGAATCTACGCGTGCGTCGACCCCACCGACGCGTCGGCCCGCCGCAAACTCCAAGACGAGCCGTGCAAGCTGCCGATGTATCAGCTGCCGGTCACGCCGGATCGGACGCTCAACACATCACGACTTTGGCCGACCTATCCACCTCGGTCACCCGAAGCGGATGGCGCGCACCCGATGTTCTGGCGGTTCCCCGTGCAGCCCGGCGGTCCGTACGAGGTGCCCCGGCACAGCAGGCGCTGAGCGCCTACTCCTTCCACCAGCCGCCGCCCAACGCCTGCAGCAACGCAGCGGAGTCGGCATACCGATCGGCAACGGCACGCGTCCGGTCGAGCAGCGCTGCTTGCAGCTTTCGCTCGGCATCGAGCAACAGGTATTGGCTGACTCCACCCGCCTGGTGGCGTGCCGACACGATGTCGTAGTGGCGTCGCGCCTGCGCGGCGGCGTCGGCGCGCTCTTGCAACTGCTGGGCATCGGCTTGCAACGCGCGCAGCACGTCGGCCACGTTCTGCAGCCCCAGCAGCACGACCTCCTGGTAGGCCGCCGCGGCTTGCTCGTAGGTGGCCACCGCAGCGCGGCGCTTGGCCTGCAGCTCGCCGCCGCGAAAGATCGGCTGGGTCAATGACGCCCCCAACAGGTAGAACGCCGTGCCGCTGCCGAACAGATCGCTCGCGTGCGTGGCGAGCGATCCGGCGTTGGCCGACAGCGTGATCTGGGGATAGAGATTCGCGGTGGCCACGCCCACCCTCGCACCCGCCTGCTGCAGCAGCGCCTCGGCGGCGCGGACGTCCGGCCGCTGCCGTGCAAGCTCCGAAGGCAGGCTCAGCGGCAGTTGCGCGGGCAGCTGCAGGTCAGCCAGGTGAAACTGCGGCAGCTGCGCCGCGCCCGGGGCCTGGCCCACGTAGATGGCGAGCCGATGGCGAACCAGCTCGAGCTGGCGCTGCAAGTCCGGCAGCACGACACGGGTCTGCGCCAGCTCCAGGCGCTGCGCCACCACGTCGCCTTGCGCGGCGGTGCCGATCTGCTCGAGCTGCTCGACGATGCCGAGCCGGCGCTGCTGCAACGCGATGATCTGTTCGCAGGTGGCGATCTGTTCGCGCAGCGACGC
>DATKJN010000072.1:0-4742 GCA_035543655.1 Burkholderiaceae bacterium
CGATTTCCGGTCGCGTGGTCAACGACTTCGAGCCGGCCGACCGCGACATCGCGATGGTGTTCCAGAACTACGCGCTTTACCCGCACATGACGGTGTTCGACAACATGGCCTACGGGCTGAAGATCGCCAAGGTACCGGTCGACGAGATCAAGAAGCGCGTCGACAAGGCCGCCGGCATCCTGCAGCTCGCGCCGTTCCTGGCGCGCAAGCCGCGTGAACTGTCGGGAGGCCAGCGCCAGCGCGTGGCGATGGGCCGCGCGATCGTGCGCCAGCCGCAGGTGTTCCTGTTCGACGAGCCGCTGTCCAACCTAGACGCCAAGCTGCGCGCTCAAACTCGGCTGGAGATCCAGAAGCTGCACCGCGAGCTCGGCGTGACATCGTTGTTCGTCACCCACGACCAGGTCGAGGCGATGACGCTGGGCCAGCGCCTGATCGTGATGAACGCCGGCCACATGGAGCAGATCGGCACGCCCGAAGAGGTGTACGCCCGGCCGGCCACCACCTTCGTCGCCGGCTTCATCGGCTCACCGCCAATGAACCTGCTGCGCGGTCGAGCCGAGGGCATGACCTTTCAGCTCAACGGCGCCACGCTGCCGCTGCCCAGCGCCGCACCGCGCGCCGGTGAGTTGATGCTGGGGCTGCGACCCGAACACGCCGATCTGCGTTTGGGCGATGGCGCCGGCTGGCCGATCACGGTGGACATGATCGAGATGCTGGGCGCCGAACGGCTGGTGCACGGTCGCGTTGGCAACACCATGTTCACGGTGCGCCAAGACTCCACCCTGCCGCCGCCGGCAATCGGCGGCATGGTCGCAGTGCACAGCACGCCCACCCATCTGCACTGGTTCGACGCATCGACGCAAAAGCGCTTGTGAGTCTCTGAGCATGGGCGACTGGCCCTACCCGTTCTGGATCGCGCACCGCGGCGCGGGCAAGCTGGCCCCGGAGAACACGATGGCTGCGTTCCGCCTCGGCGCACGTCACGGCTACAAGGCCTTCGAGTGCGACGTGAAGCTGAGCGCCGATGGTGTGCCGTTCCTGCTGCACGACGACACGCTCGATCGCACCACTTCGGCAAAAGGAGCCGCTGGCAGCTGGCCGTGGGCGGAACTGTCGCAACTCGATGCCGGCAGTTGGCACAGCGAGCCCTACGCCGGCGAGCCGCCGGCAAGCTTCGAGGCGATCGCATCGTTCTGCGTTGCCAACGGCTTCGCTCTCGACCTCGAGATCAAGCCGAGCCCCGGCACCGAATCCGCCACCGGCCGCGCGGTTGGCGAATGGGTGCGCAGGCTGTGGCACGGACCCGCACCCCTGCTCAGCTCGTTCAAGACGCAGGCGCTGGCCGGTGCGCGCGAAACCGCGCCGCAGCTGCCGCGCGCGCTACTGCTCGACACCTTGTGGCCGGGTTGCATGGACATGGCCGCATCGCTCGACTGCGTGGCGATCATCACCAACCACCAGCTGATGGACGCTGCCTTGCTTTCGCAGATCCACCGCGCCAGCCGGCGTGCGCTGGTCTACACGGTCAACGACGCGGCGCGTGCCGACGAACTGATCGCTCTCGGCATCGACGGCATCGTGACCGACGCGGTCGACTGCCTTGGGCCGCAAGACCCCAAGCGCCCGGGCTGAATTCAGCCAACCACGTCGGGCTCCTCGACGCCGCGCACGCGTGCATACACCACCGTGTCGCGAGGATGCCCGTCGGTGCTCAGCGAATCCTGTCGCAGCAGGCCCTCGAGCGTGAAGCCGCAGCGTTCGGCCACCGCACGACTGCGTTGGTTGGCACTCGACATGCGCACCTCCACGCGCCGCGCTCGCAGGCCGTCGAATGCAAAGCGCGCCAGCGTCTGCACGGCCTCGGTGACCAGCCCGCGTCCCTGTGCGCTGTGCCGGACCCAATAGCCGATCTCGAACCGCGGCACGCTCCAGTCGAAGCGATGCAGACCGGTGCCGCCGATGAAGTGGCCGGTGCCGCGATCGAAGATGAACATCGGCAGGTCGCTGCGCTGCGCAAAATGCACCGCCATTTGCCGGCAGACGAGCTCCGACTGCTCCACCGAAGGTAGCGCCTGCGCCCATGGCATCCAGGGCTTGAGCTGGTCGATGCTTTCGACCACGGCCTCGTTCAGCGCCACGCCATCGCCGGCGCACGGTGCGCGCAACAGCAGCCGCTCGCTGGTCAGCGGCGGCAGGTCGATCAGCAGCGGGTCGATCGTCGCCATCAACCGCGCTCCAACGCCGGCGGCGCATGCAACGTGGCCTCGCTGCCGAGCTCACTCAGCGCGCTGTCGGGCTTGGGCAGTACCCGCACCTGCCGGATGGCGCCCAGCCACGCCGCCACGCCGGACAGCAGCAACCCGCCCACACCGGCGAACACGAGGGCCGCACGCAAGCCCACGTGCTCGCCGAGCCAGCCACCGATCAACGCTCCGGGCCCGGCGGGAATGAGGATGAGCCAGCGCATCGTGCTGGTCATGCGGCCGAGCAGCGGCTCGGGCGTGACCGCCTGCCGCATCGCCAGGAAGTTGATGAAGATCAGCACGGCGCCAACGCCGAATGCGAACAGCATGAACGCGAACGCCGCCACGCCCCAGGCATTGACCGGCGCAACGGCCAGCAAGAGCCAGCCGACACCGCACACCCCGATCGCCACCGGCAGGCTGGGCCCCGGGCCGATGCGTCGGCTCAATCGGTTGCCGAACACGCTGGCCAGCACCGTGCCGGCGCCGAGCGCCACGAAGCAGCCGCCGATCTGTTGCTCGTTCAAGCCAAGCTCGCGCGTGGCGAACAGAATGTTCACCACCATCGCGGCTTGGTGGAACATCTGCCAGCAGCCCACGACCGCGGCCAACGACACCAGCAGCCGGGTGCCGGCGACGAAGCGCAAGCCGGCTCGCAGATCACGCCAGAAGTGGGCATCGGGCCGCGGCGTGCGCCGCTCGATCACGCTGACGCCGCGCAGGATCCAGGCCGACCACAACAACATCGCGGCGTCGACCAACAGCGCCACCGGCGCACCGACCACGCGGATCAGCAGCCCCGCCAAGCCCGGACCCACCACCTCGGCACCGGAGCTCGCCAGCGCGTTTTTTGCATGCGCCTCGACCAAGCGATCGCGAGACACCACCTGCGTGAGCACGATCTGCGCCGCGCTGCCGGCCGTGGTGAACACGGTGCCGAGCGCAAACGCCACGAAGTACATCCACGGCATCGTCAGCACGCCCAAGACCCAGGCCAGCGGCACGCTGGCCACGGTGAGCGCCAGGGCGATCTCGCCGCCCACGTAGACCGGCAGCTTGCGCACGCGGTCGAGCCACACGCCCGAAGGCAACGAAAACAGCACGAAGGGCGCGATTTCCATCGCGGTGAGCAGACCCATCTGCGTGGGCGTGGCGTGCAGCAGCACCGCCGCGGTGAGCGGCAGCGCGAGCATCGTCACCTGCCCGCCCAGTGAGCTGACCAGGATCGACAGCCACAGGCGGCGATAGGTCGCCACGCGCAACAGGTCGTTGGCGTCGAGCTTCAACAGCTCCCGCCACGACCGAATGTGTTTCAAGACCGATTCCATCTTCTTCTCCGCGCCGCACGGCCCGAAAGGGACCGGCGACGTGTGTTGTTCGACGCGGGAGAAAGAACAACGACGGCATCTCCCGCTGACTTCTCAGCGGGGCTCCATCAGAAGCGGCGATGCCGAGAAGGGTTGCCTATTGCAGGCTGGGTTGGAAGCCGACCGAACCGCTGGCTTCCACGGTGCACAGGGCCGACGGGTTGCTTGCCGTCCAGCTGGCGGGCGCCTGGTTTTCCGGCTCCACCAACTGCAGCCCCATCGAGGCGGCGAGGCCCACCGCCACCAGCGACACACGCACGATCAGCGTGCCGTGGGCGGCCCGTCGATGTGCGGAGGTGCGTGGTTTCATGGGATGCTGCGTTTGCGCCGAAAGGGTGCGGCATCCTAACAGCGCCCCAAGCGGCACCGCAAGGGGGTGAACGACGCGCGGTGGACGCGCGGCTACGAACGGTAGTCGGCGTTGATGCGGACGTAGTCGTGCGACAGGTCGCAAGTCCAGACTTCGCTTGCCGCGGAGCCCCGATGCAGATGAACACGCACGGTGATCTCGGCCTGCTTCATCACCCGCTGCCCCTGCTCCTCGCGGTACTCGGGATGGCGCCCACCCAGGTGGGCCACATGCAAGTCGTCGAGGTGGAGGTCGATCAGCCCCTGGTCGAGGTCGGTGATGCCGGCATAGCCCACCGCAGCCAGGATCCGTCCGAGGTTCGGGTCGCTCGCAAAGAAGGCCGTCTTCACCAGCGGCGAGTGCGCGATCGCATAGGCCACGCGACGGCATTCGATCTCGTCGCGGCCGCCTTCGATGCGCACGGTGATGAACTTGGTGGCGCCTTCGCCGTCGCGCACGATGGCCTGCGCCAGCTGCACCGACACGGCCAGCACCGCATCGCGCAGTGCACGGCCTTCGGCCGAGGCCAGCGATTCGATGCGCGCGTGCCCGGCGCGTTGCGTGGCCATCAGCACGAACGAATCGTTGGTCGACGTGTCGCCGTCGACAGTGATGCGGTTGAAGCTGGCATCGGCGGCCGCACGAACCAGCGCCTGCAATGCGCCCGGTGCGAGCACCGCGTCGGTGGCGACGAAGCCCAGCATGGTTGCCATGTCGGGTCGGATCATGCCGGCGCCCTTGGCGATGCCGCTGACCGTGACCGTGCGGCCATTGATCGAAAGC
>DATKJN010000073.1:0-2313 GCA_035543655.1 Burkholderiaceae bacterium
ACACCGTCATGCCGATGTCCTTGGCAAAACCCATCTGCGTGAGCAGCGTCCAGCCGCTGTGCACCATCGTGATCGGATCGGCGAGGAAGGTCTTGCTGACGAAGCCGCCCAGCGTCGCGACCGACCACACGGCCACGAACAGCACGAAGAAGCTGACGCCGAGCGCGACACGCGCGCCCGGCGCCACCGGCGTCAATGGCTTCACCAGCGTCCGCCGGGCTGCCCCAGGGACGCTGCGCCCTCTCGGGGGGCAGCGAGCCGAGCGGGCAAGAGGATGCACATGCCTTTACTTCAGGAATCGCGTGTCGGCCAGCTTCGACAAGTCGGGCACCGCCTTGATGATGCCGGCCTCGAGCAGCAGGTCGGCCGCTTCCTTGCTGAATGCCGCATGTTCGCCGGCGAAGAACTTCTGGTTGGCATCGCGGTCCTGCCAGCGCAGGTAGGCCTGGCTCTTCTCGAACGCCTCGCCGGTTTGCTTGACGTCGGCGCCCATGACCTCGAAGCTCTTCTTCGGCTCGGCCTTGATCATCGCCACCGCATCGAAGTAGCCATCGGCCAGTGCCTTGGCAGCGGCAGGGTTGTCGGCGAGGAACTTGGGCGTGCAGCCGAAGGTGTCCATCACCATCGGGTAGTCGAGCGTGGTGGCGATGATCTTGCCGGCCTCGGGCTTGGCGCGCACCGCGCCGAGATAGGGCTCGTAGGTCATCGCGGCGTCGATGCCGTCGGTGCCGGCAATCATCGCGTTGGCTGCCGCCTGCGGCTCGAGGTTGACCACCTTGACGTCCTTCACGCTGAGGCCGTTCTTCTTCAGCATCCACGCCAGCGTGAAGTACGGTGCCGTGCCGGGCGCGCTGGCCGCCACCGTCTTGCCCTTGAGGTCGCTGATCTTGGTGATGGCGGGCTTGACCACCATGCCATCGGCGCCATAGCTCTTGTCTAGCTGGAAAATCTGCGTGGTGGCCACGCCGTTGGCATTCCACACCACCCAGGTCTCCACCGTGGTGGCGGCGCACTGGATGTCGCCGGAGGCGATCGCGAGGTGACGGTCCTTCTGCGGGATCTTCTTGATGTCCACGTCGAGGCCGTGCTTCTTGAACAGGCCCGCTTCCTTGGCCAGCGTGAGCGGCGCGAAGCCGGTCCAGCCCGAGATGCCGATCGCGACCTTCGTTTGCGCGTGCGCCACGCCGCCGACGAACACGGCCGCGGCCAGCGCGAGCAACCGCGTGAGGTGTACCTGCTTCATTGTTTCTCCTGCTTCGATGGATAAGGATGGATCGATTCTCGGCGTCTCACACAGGCGTCCACAACGCGGGCAAGCCCGAAAGGGTGCGGAACACGCGCGACAGCGCACCATGGGTGACCAGCTCGGTGGCGCGTTGAATGTCGGGGGCCAGGTAGCGGTCGTTGTCCATGGCGGGACACACCGAACGAAGCAACGTGTGTGCCTGTTCGAGCGCGGCCGAGCTCTTCAACGGCCGCAGGAAGTCGATGCCTTGCCCCGCCGCGAGCAGCTCGATGCCGAGGATGTGCGCCGTGTTGGCGATCATCGGCTGCAGGCGGCGCGCCGCGAACGTGGCCATCGACACGTGGTCTTCCTGGTTGGCCGAGGTCGGCAGCGAGTCGACGCTGGCCGGGTGCGCCAGGCTCTTGTTCTCGCTGGCCAGCGATGCCGCAGTCACGTGGGCGATCATGAAGCCGGAGTTCAGCCCCGCATCTCGGGTGAGAAACGGTGGCAGCCGTGACACCCCGGCATCGATCAGCATGGCGATGCGGCGTTCGGCGATGGCGCCGATCTCGGCGATCGCCAGCGCCATCGCGTCGCACACCAGCGCCACCGGCTCGGCGTGGAAGTTGCCGCCCGAGATGATCTGATCGCCACAGACCAGCGGGTTGTCGGTCACTGCATTGGCCTCGCGCAGCAGCACCAGCGCGGCATGGCGCAGCTGGTCGAGGCAGGCACCCACCACCTGCGGCTGGCAGCGCAGCGAGTACGGATCCTGCACGCGATCGTCGCCCTCGAGGTGCGAGTGGCGGATCGCACTGCCTTGCAGCAGCTCGCGGTAATAGCGCGCCACGTCGATCTGCCCGGGCTGGCCGCGCAGCGCGTGGATGCGCGGATCGAACGGCCCGTCGCTGCCGCGCGCGGCATCCACCGTGAGCGCGCCGATCACCAACGCCGATTCGAGCACCGGCTCGAAGCTGAGAAACGCGTGCAGCGCGAGCGCGGTCGACACCTGCGTGCCGTTGATGAGTGCCAGGCCTTCCTTTGCGGCGAGCTTCAGCGGCGCGATGCCGGCTTCGCTCAGGCAGCCG
>DATKJN010000074.1:0-13173 GCA_035543655.1 Burkholderiaceae bacterium
CAGCACCGGGATCAGCCCGTTGGGGTTCAGCTTCAGGTAGTCGGGTGCCTTGTGTGCGCTCTTCGCGCGGTCGACCAGCTTCAGCTCGAAAGGCAGCTTGAGCTCGTGCAACAGGATGTGCGGCACCATGCTCGCGTTGCCCGGGTAGTAGTGCAGCTGGATCATGTCGCAGGGTAAAGAGGCCGCTGGTCGCGGCTTTGGGGGAGATCAGCGCGTCGCCGCTTCCGGGCGCCACACCACGCGGTCGTCAACCGCATAGACGATACAACGTCCGGTGCGCGCCTGCTCGCACTCGCGCAACGCTCGTTCGGCCGGGGAGCCAGGCGCCTGCGGGTTGTCCAGCTGTGCACCGGTGGCCAGTCTCCAGTCGCCGCCCTCGGAGATCACGAAGGCGCGCGGCAGCGGCCGCGTCAGGAAGTAGCGATAGCGCTCGCGCATGCGCTCGGTGGCGTAGGGCAACCGGTCGATGTCATCGAGGCGTGCGTACTCCGCCGATGCCGACGTGGCCGGTGTCGCGGTGGTGTTGCTCACGCCGGCGATCTGCGTGGCAGCCCTGGCCTGTGCGTGGCGCTGCGGCAGTTCGCTCACCCACTGCGAGGGGATCGCGAAGTTCAGGTTCTGCGCGTCGCCGCTGACCGAGCCGATCGTCGTCAGCCCGATCAGTCGGCCCTGGTCATCGAACAGGCCGCCGCCGCTGGAGCCGCCCGAAATCGCTGCGGAGGTCTGGATCAATACCAGCTGGCCTTCGGCATTGCGCCGCAGCGACGACACCAGTCCGGCACTCATCGTCAGCTCCAGGCCCTTGGGATTGCCGATGGCAAACACGTTCTGCCCGACTGCCACCTTGCCGGAGTCGCCCAGCGTCACCGGCGCGGCCTTCAGGCCGGGCACCTTCAACTGGCAGACATCGCGCTTGACGTCCCACATCTCGAGCGTTGCGTCGAAGGCTTCCTTCTCGCGCTGCAACGACACCCGCTTGGCCTTGGCCAGCACGTGGCAGTTGGTCACGGCCGCGCCGGACGCCACCACCACCGCGCTGCCTTGCGCCAGCGGAAGGTTGTCGCCGTCATAGGTGCGCACGCGCCAGACGCTGCCTGCCACCTTGGCGTAAACCTGTTCGGCGCTCAACGCCCATGCGGGTGCGGCGACCGCAACGGCCAGTGCGGCGAGCGCCAGCGCGCGCGTCGCGGCTCGCGCGCTCATTTGCCGATCAGACCTTGCAGGTCGTCGGTGGTGGCGGCGGAGTTCAACACGGCGGCGCCGTCGCTTTGGCCGCCGCGCGCAGCGTTGCCTTTGATCGGCACCGCCTGCGCCAGCGGCATGCAGAACACGCCTGGCGCGTTGCGCCGCACCAGGCCCTCGGGAATGCGCATCCGGTCGGGGTTGCTGGCGTCGAGCAACGAGGCGGTGCAGCCCGCGCCGAGCGCGCCGCCGTTGACCACGTAGGTCTTGTTCGATTGCGGCGTGAATGACCAGCGCACGGTGCAGCTCTGCTTGTTCGCCTTGACCATCACGAAGGCCAGCGTCTGCAAACCGCCGGCCGCCAACGCCACGCTGTCCGGGTTGCGCGTCGAACTGCCAGCGCCGGCCAGGCGCGGGTCCTTGCAGTTGTCGGCGTCGTCGTACACCAGCACGCCGAAATAGTCGCCGGTGGGGACTGCGCCGCGCACCGCCAGCTTGGCCGTCGGTGCGCCGGTCGGCGCCACGTAGGGCTGCAGCTTGGCGGAATTGTTGGCCGGCGGCGTGGCGCAGCCCGCGATCAGTGCGATGGCCAACGGCCACAAAGACATGCCACGCAAGATCGGAGCAGCCAAGGTCGAGATCACCGTGAGGCCTCGTGAGGGGGTCCAGGTGCGGCAAAGTCTAGGGTGGCCTGCTGGCGCGGTGGCGCGAGCGCGCGCAGCGCCCGCCGCTTTTCGTGAAGATTGCAGCCGGGTGCTGCGGAATTACACCGCTACACCGCGGCCGTTCAGGTCACGCAGCCGGCATCGACGCTGGCGACCGCGCCGGTGGCCACTGGCGCCGGGATGCGGTAGCCGTAACGGACGGCGGTCAGCTCGGCCAGGATGCCCACCGCGATCTCCGGCGGCGTGCGCGCCCCGTTCTTCAGCCCCACCGGGCCATGCAGCCGTTCGAACTCGGCTTCCGTCATGCCGAAGTGCTCGATCAAGCGTTGCTTGCGCTTGCTTTGGTTGGCGCGCGAGCCGATCGCGCCGACATAGAACGCCGGACTCCGCAGCGCCTCCATCAACGCCAGGTCGTCCAGCTTGGGGTCGTGCGTGAGCGCAATGATCGCGGTGTGGCCGTCGACCTGAATTTCACCAAGCAGGTCGTCGGGCATCTGGCGCGACAGCGTGGCGCCCTCGATCGCAAACCCGGTGGCGTACTCCTCGCGCGGGTCGCAGACGAGCACTTCGTAGTCGAGCGCGCGCGCCATCTGCGCCAGGTACTGCGTCATCTGGCCGGCGCCGATCAGCACCAGGCGCCAGCGCGGGCCGTGGTGCGTGGTGAGCGTGGTGTCGGTGAGCTGCAACTCGTCGGTGTCGCCGGCCGGCTCCAGTGTGACCTCGCCGCTGGCGATGGTCAGCACCCGCCGCACGCGCTCGCCCTTGGACAGCCGTTCGAGCAGCTCGCCGATGCGCGTGCGCGGCATCACCGGCTCGAGCACCAGTTCGATCAGGCCGCCGCAGGGCAGCCCGAAGCGGTGGGCGGCGTCGGCGTCGATGCCGTAACGCACCACCTGCGGCAGGCCGGTGGTGAGCGCCCCCTCGCGCGCCTTGTCGATCAGGTCGTCCTCGATGCAGCCGCCGGATACCGAGCCGGTGACCAGCCCGTCGTCGCGGATCGCCACCACCGAGCCGGGCGGACGCGGCGCCGAACCCCAGGTGCGGGTGATGGTGCCGAGGGCGACGCGGCGACCATCGGTGCACCACTGGGACACCTGACGCAGCACTTGCAGGTCGACGTTGTCCATCGGCTTTCAGTTCGAGTCCGTCGGGCGAATATTGTGCGCGAGCGCGCCGGCGGCTGCTGTGACGGACTGGCAATTCCCGGGCGGACGGCGGGCCGCTGTTGCGGGCTGGAGCAGCGTGCCCGGCCGTCGGTGCGGCCGGTTCGGGCGTTCAGGGTTAACCAGCCGGTGCGCCGCTGTCGGGCGCGACCTAATATGAAAGGTCGTCGCTTGCGCCGGCGTGAGTCGTTGCGCGCGCTTCCCCACAGGCTTACCAGGAGACACCATGGGCATCCCACTCACGCTCACCGTCAACGGGGCGTCGGTGACCCGCGAAGTCGAACCGAACACCCTGCTGGGTCGGTTCCTGCGCGAGTCGCTGCGCCTGACCGGCACCCACATCGGCTGCGACACCACGCAGTGCGGCGCCTGCACGGTGCACGTGAATGGCCGAGCGGTGAAGAGCTGCACCATGCTGGCGCTGCAGGCCGCTGGCACCGAGGTCACCACGATCGAAGGCCTGGCTGCCAAGGATGGCACGCTGCATCCGATGCAGGCCGCGTTCCGCGAATGCCATGGCCTGCAATGCGGCTTCTGCACTCCGGGCATGGTGATGAGCGCGGTCGATCTGGTGAAGAACCACAACTGCAGCAGCGAAGAGCAGATCCGCGCCGGGCTCGACGGCAACATGTGCCGTTGCACCGGCTACCAGAACATCGTCAAGGCCGTGGCGCAGGGCGCCGCGGCCATGAAGTGAAGGAGGGCTGACATGAACGCACCCCAAGCCCCGTTCGTCGGCCAGAGCGTCACGCGGCGCGAAGACGCGCGTTTCCTCACCGGCCGCGGCCAGTACACCGACGACATCACGCTGGAAGGGCAGACCTACGGCGAGTTCCTGCGCAGCCCGCATGCGCACGCGCGCATCAAGAAGCTCGACACCACGGCCGCCGCCAAGGCGCCCGGCGTGCTGGGCATCTTCACCGGCGAGCATTTCAAGCAGGTGGGCGGCCTGCCCTGCGGCTGGCTGATCAACAGCCTCGACGGCACGCCGATGAAGGAGCCGAAGCACCCGGTGCTGGCCGACGGCAAGGTGCGCTACGTGGGTGACCGCATCGCGCTGGTAGTGGCCGAGACGCGCGAGCAGGCCGAGGCCGCCGTGGCGCTGATCGACGTCGACTACGAAGAGCTGCCCGCGGTGGTCGACGCCGCCAAGGCGGCCAAGGCCGGCAACGCGCTGCACGATGAAGCGCCGAACAACACCTGCTACCACTGGGGCATCGGCGACAAGGACGGCACCGACGCCGCCTTGAAGGGTGCCGCGCACGTCACGACGCTGAGTTTTCGCAACAACCGGCTGATCCCGAATGCGATCGAGCCGCGCGCCGCCAACGCCAGCTACGACGTCAACGCCGACAACTACACGCTGTACGTGGCCAACCAGAACCCGCACGTCGAGCGGCTGCTGATGTGCGCCTTCGTGCTCGGCATCCCCGAGCACAAGATGCGCGTGGTGGCGCCCGACGTCGGCGGCGGCTTCGGCTCGAAGATCTATCTCTACGGCGAAGAGACCGCGCTGGTGTTCGCCAGCAAGGTGATCAAGCGGCCGATCAAGTGGGCAGCGTCGCGCTCGGAAGCGTTCCTGTCCGACGCCCACGGCCGCGACCACATCACCACCGCCAAGCTGGGCCTGGACAAGGACGGCAAGTTCGTGGCGCTGAAAGTCGACACCACCGCCAACCTCGGCGCCTACCTGTCGACCTTTGCCTCCGCGATCCCGACCATCCTGTATGCCACCCTGCTGGCCGGCCAGTACAAGACGCCGAAGATCTGGTGCGAGGTGACGGCGATGTTCACCAACACCGCGCCGGTCGATGCCTACCGCGGCGCGGGGCGGCCCGAGGCCACCTACCTGCTGGAGCGCATCGTCGAGACCGCGGCCACCGAGTTGAAGATCGATCCGGCCGAGATCCGCCGGCGCAACTTCATCACCGAGTTCCCATACGCGTCACCGGTCGGCCTGACCTACGACACCGGCGACTACAACGCCACGATGTCCAAGGCGATCGAACTGGGCGACGTGGCGGGCTACGCCAAGCGCAAGGCCGCCAGCGAGGCCAAGGGCCTGAAGCGCGGCATCGGCTACTCGGCCTATATCGAGGCCTGCGGCATCGCGCCGTCGAGCGTGGCCGGTGCACTGGGCGCACGCGCGGGCCTGTTCGAGGCCGGCGAGGTGCGCGTGCACCCGACCGGCAAGGTGACCATCTTCACCGGCAGCCACAGCCACGGCCAGGGCCACGAGACCACGTTTGCGCAGGTGGTGGCCGACAAGCTGGGCATCGGGATGGACGACATCGTCATCGAGCACGGCGACACCGGCAAGATCCTGTTCGGCATGGGCACCTATGGCAGCCGTTCGATCGCGGTGGGCGGCACGGCGATCGTGAAAGCGCTCGACAAGATCATCGCCAAGGGCAAGAAGATCGCGGCGCATCTGATGGAGGCCGCCGACACCGACATCGTGTTCGAAGGCGGCGCGTTCAAGGTGGCGGGCACCGACAAGAACATCCCGTTCGCGCAGGTGGCGCTCACCGCCTACGTGCCGCACAACTTCCCGCACGACAAGCTCGAGCCGGGGCTGAACGAAAACGCGTTCTACGACCCGAGCAACTTCACCTATCCCGCAGGCACCTACATCTGCGAAGTGGAGGTCGACCCGGAGACCGGCGCGGTGAAGATCGACCGCATGACCGCGTGCGACGACTTCGGCAACATCATCAACCCGATGATCGTCGAAGGCCAGGTGCACGGCGGGCTGGCGCAGGGCCTCGGCCAGGCGCTGCTCGAACACGGCGTGTACGACGAGAACAGCGGCCAGTTGTTGAGCGGCAGCTTCATGGACTACGCGATGCCGCGCGCCGACGATTTCCCGACCTTCGCGGTCGAGACCGTCAAGGGCACGCCGTGCACGCACAACCCACTCGGCGTGAAAGGCTGCGGCGAGGCCGGAGCGATCGGCTCGCCGCCGGCGCTGATCAACGCGATCTGCAATGCGCTCGGCGTGAAAGACGTGCCGATGCCAGCGTCCCCGTACAACGTGTGGAAGGCGGCGCAAGCCATCAACCGCTAGGACATGAGACCCCCACGCTCGCTTCGCTCGCTGCCCCCCGAGGGGGCTTCAACGCCCTTCGGGCGGCCGTGCGGGCGTTGACACGACAAGGAGAACCCAAATGCAAGCATTCAACTACGCCAAGCCGTCGTCGGTGGGCGATGCCGCACGCGCCGCGGGCGGCGCCGACGCCAAGCTGCTCGCCGGTGGCCAATCGTTGCTGGCGGCGATGAAACTCGGTCTCGCGGCTCCGGCCGCGCTGGTCGACCTCGGCGGAGTCGCCGAACTCAAGGGCATCACGGTGTCGGGCGGCACGGTGAAGATCGGCGCCATGACCACGCACGCCGCGGTCGCCGCGTCGAAGGACGTGCAGCAAGCGATCCCCGCGCTCGCGGCCTTGGCCGGTGGCATCGGCGACCGCCAGGTGCGCAACTGCGGCACCATCGGCGGCAGCCTGGCCAACAACGACCCGGCAGCCGACTATCCTGCTGCGGCGCTGGGCCTGGGCGCGACGATCCACACCGACAAGCGCACCATTGCGGCCGACGATTTCTTCAAGGGCCTGTACCAGACCGCGCTCAACGACGGCGAGATCA
This sequence comes from Burkholderiaceae bacterium, assembly GCA_035543655.1. GTDB lineage: Bacteria > Pseudomonadota > Gammaproteobacteria > Burkholderiales > Burkholderiaceae_C > JAEUPI01. Next base: position 6,653 of record DATKJN010000074.1, read on the forward strand.
TCACCGCGGTGAGCTTTCCGGTGCCCGAGAAGGCAGGCTGGCAGAAGTTCAAGCAGCCGGCATCGCGCTTCGCGCTGGTCGGCGTGTTCGTCGCCAAGACCAAGGGTGGCGTGCGCGTCGCGGTCACCGGCGCGGGTCCCGGCGTGTTCCGCGCCACTGCGCTGGAGCAGAAGCTGACCGGCAGCTGGTCGGGCAGCGCCTGCGACGGCGTCAAGATCGACGCCAAGAACCTGAACAGCGATCTGCACGGCTCGGGCGAATACCGGGCCGCCTTGATCCCGGTGCTTGCCAAACGCGCGGTTGGCTGAGGGTCTTCCGACGCCTGTGACACACTGACAACGGCCGAGAGGCCGTTGCGTCGAAGGCTGACTTCGCGCATCGAAGTCAAGGCGCGTCCGCGCCGGCCGAAGACAAACGCCGCACCGAAGAGAGTCGCCCTGTGCCGACGCCCGACCTCCCTGCCAGCATCGACGAATTGCAGCAGCGCCTGCTGGCGCTCGACTACGTGGCCGACCGCCAGCTCGCCACCGCCGTCTTCCTGGCGTTGAAGCTGCAGCGGCCGCTGTTCCTCGAGGGCGAGCCCGGCACCGGCAAGACCGAGATCGCGCGCACGCTGAGCCAGATGCTCGGGCGCGAGCTGATCCGTTTGCAGTGCTACGAAGGCCTGGATCTCGCCGGTGCGGCCTATGAATGGAACTACGGCCGCCAAATGCTGGAGATCCGGCTGGCCGAAGGCACCCACGCCGACCGCGACACGCTGGCCGGTCAGCTGTTCTCGTCGAAGTTCCTGATCCAGCGTGCACTGCTGCAAGCGATCGACCCGGCGCGCCAAGTGCCGCCGGTGCTGCTGATCGACGAGCTCGATCGGGCCGACGAGCCGTTCGAAGCCTTCCTGCTCGAAGTGCTGTCGGAGTTCCAGATCACGATCCCCGAGTTCGGCACCGTCAAGGCGGTCACGCCGCCGATCGTGGTGCTCACATCGAACCGCACGCGCGAGATTCACGACGCGGTGAAACGCCGCTGCCTGTACCACTGGGTCGGCTTTCCCGATGCCGCGCGCGAGTTGCAGGTGCTGCAGCGGCGCGTGCCGGGCGTGGCGCAACAGCTGGCGCAGCAGATCGTCGGCTTCGTGCAGCGGCTGCGCCAGGTCGAGCTGTACAAGCAGCCCGGTATCGCCGAGACCATCGAGTGGGCGCGCGCGTTGATGCAGCTCGATGCGCTGGTGCTCGATCCGGCGGTGATCCAGGACACGCTGGGCGTGCTGCTGAAGTACCAGGACGACATCGCGCGCATGCAAGGTGGCGAAGCGGCGCGCCTGCTCGAAGAGGTGCGCAACGCGGCGCGCGTGCCGGTTTGATTGTTCGGCGCTGACGGCTGATTGACGATGCTCGTCGCCCCCCAGCATTCCCCGGGCCGGTTGGCCGAGAACGTCATGCACTTCGCGCGTGTGCTGCGCAGCGCCGGCATCGCGGTGGGCACCGACCGGGTGCAGCTCGCGCTGCAGGCCCTGCGCATCGCTGGCTTCGACAGCCGCCCCGACTTCCACGCGGTGCTGAGCACCTGCCTGCTCGATCGCATCGAGCACAAGGACTTGTTCGACCAGGCGTTCGAGTTGTTCTGGCGCGACCCCGACCTGGAGGGCCGCATGCGCGCGATGCTGTTGCCCAAGGTGCGCGCGCAAGCGGCGCTCACCCCTGAGCAGCGCGAGAACCGGCGCCTGGGCGATGCGTTGTTTCCGAACCCCCGGTCCGATGCGCCGCAACCCGAGCCCGACGAATCGATGCAGTTCGACGCCGCGTTCACCGTCAGCGAGCAGGAGGTGCTGCGCAAGGCCGACTTCGACACCATGAGCGCCGACGAGTGGCGTGCCGCGCGCCGCGCGCTGTCGATGATGCGCTGGGTGTTCGAGCCGTTGCCCACACGGCGCGCCGAAGGGTCGCCGCGGGCTGGGCGCGTCGACTGGCGCGCCACCCTTCAGACCATGGCGCGCCATGGCGGCGAGCTGGGCGAGATGCGCTGGCGCCGTCCGCGCCCGCTGCCGGCGCCGATGGTCGTGCTGGCCGACATCTCCGGGTCGATGAGCCGCTACTCGCGCATGCTGCTGCACTTTGCGCACGCGCTCGGCCATGCCGAGGCGCGCGTCGAGAGTTTTGTGTTCGGCACGCGGCTCACCCGCACCACGCGCTTGCTGAAGAGCCGCGACCCCGACGTGGCGGTGTCGCAGGTGGTCAAGGCCGTGGAGGATTGGTCGGGCGGCACGCGCATCACCACCAGCCTGCACGAATTCAACCAGCGCTGGGCGCGGCGCTGCCTGAGCAGCCGCACCACGGTGCTGCTGATCAGCGATGGCCTCGAGCACGGCGACACCAAGGCGCTGTCGAGCGAGATGGAGCGCCTGGCCAAGAGCTGTCGCCGGCTGATCTGGCTGAACCCGCTGCTGCGCTTCGAGAAGTTCCAGCCCAAGGCGGCCGGCATCCGCGCGATGCTGCCGCACGTGGACCGTTTCCTGCCCGTGCACAACCTCGACAGCCTGGAGCATCTCGTGCGGCTGCTCGGCAGCCCCGATGGGCCTGGGCGTCTGCATTGACCTCCATCGCACCATGCAACTGAGCAACCAACAGACACTGCCCGTCAGCCAACAGCAGGCCTGGGAGGCGCTGAACGACGTGTCGCTGCTGCAGGCGTCGATTCCGGGCTGCGAGTCGATCACGCCCACCGGCGACAACCAGTACGACGTGGCGATCATGGCCGCCGTCGGGCCGGTGAAGGCGCGCTTCAAGGGCAAGCTGCGCCTGCAAGACCTGCAACCGCCGACGTCGTACACGATGCACTTCGAGGGCCAGGGTGGCCCGGCCGGTCACGGCAAGGGCAGCGCGCAGGTGCGGCTCGAGAGCGTGGGTGCGCGCGAGACGTTGCTGCACTACAGCGCCAATGCCAGCGTCGGCGGCAAGTTGGCGCAGATCGGCTCGCGCCTGGTCGACATGGCGGCGCAGAAGATGGCCAACGACTTCTTCGCCACGTTCACCGCCAAGTTGTCGCAGCGTCACGGTGCCGCACCGGCCGTGGCGGAGGCACCTTCTGGCGCGTGGACGCGATTCGTCGCCTGGCTCAAGCGGTTGTTCGGCGGATGAGCGGCGGGCGCATGGACGAACCCAGCGCGCGGCTCGGCCCGTGGCTGAAGGGCTTTCCACCCGACGCGGCGCCGGTCGCGGTGAGCGACGTCGCATCGCGCAACTGGAACGTGCTCGCCGGCGACCTGCCGCTGCCGCTGGCCGTGCTCGACCGCGACGCGCTGGCGCACAACGTGCAGTGGATGCAAGCGTACGCGCGCAGCCAGGGCGTGGACCTCGCGCCGCACGGCAAGACGACGATGGCGCCGCGGCTGTTCCAGCGCCAGCTCGACGCCGGTGCATGGGGCATCACCTTCGCCAACGTGTTCCAGCTGCGGGTCGGCGTGGCGGCCGGCGTGCGGCGCGCGATCATCGCCAACCAGCTGGTGCAAGCGGTCGAGCTGGCTGCGCTGCAAGCGCTGCGTGTGCAGCACGCCGACTTGCGTGTGGTGTTCCTGGTCGACTCGATGGCGCAATTGCAGCGCATCGAAGCCTGGTTTTCGACGCGCCGTGGTACGGCACCGTTCGAGGTGCTGCTCGAGATCGGCATCCCCGGCGGCCGCACCGGCGTGCGCTCGCACGGTGACGCGCTCGCGCTGGCGCGCGCACTGCACACGAGTGCCGCGCTGAAGCTGGTCGGCATCGAGTGTTATGAAGGCCTGGGTGCCACCGGCGACGGCGCGCGCGATGACGCCTACGCCGGCGCATTGATGGAGCGCGTGGCCGCGATGGCGCAGGACTGCGACGCCGAGCAGCTGTTCGACACCGACGAGGTCATCGTGTCGGCCGGCGGCTCGGGCATCTTCGATCTCGTGGCCGCGCGCATGCGGCTGCAACTGCAGCGCCCGGTGCGTGCGCTGCTGCGCTCGGGCTGCTACGTCACGCACGACCATGGCCAGTACAAGCGGCTGGTGCAGGCCGTGATCGAGCGCTGCGGTTGCGGCGAAGGCCTGCGGCCCGCACTGCAGCTGTGGACCTGCGTGCAAAGCGTGCCCGAACCGGGCCTGGCGATCCTCACCGCGGGCCGGCGCGACGTCGGCTTCGACATGGGGCTGCCCGTGCCGGTCGGCTTCGCGCCGCTGGGCGCGGCGCGTGTCGAGGCGGCCGACGAACGCTGGCGCGTCACGGCCATGAACGACCAGCATGCCTACCTCAAGCTCGAAGGGGGTCCGACCCCAGCGGTCGGCGACCGCGTGGTGCTCGGCATTTCGCATCCGTGCACCACCTTCGACAAGTGGCACTGGATGCCGATCGTCGACGACACGCACCGGGTCATCGATGCGGTGACGATTCATTTCTGATACGTTCGGCGCCCATTGATGAGCGCCAGCGCTGCCCACACCGAACCACCGCTCGATCTGGTCTGCCTCGGCGAGGCGATGGTCGAATTCAACCAGTCGCGCGACGACGCCACGTCATGGCGCTCGGGATTCGGCGGCGACACCTCCAACTGCGCGATCGCCGCGGCGCGGATCGGCGCCCGCTGCGGCTACATCACACAGCTGGGCGACGACGTGTTCGGCCAGCAGTTGCTGAACCTGTGGCGCGACGAGCGGGTGGACACAGGTGGTGTGCGCGTCGTGCCGGGCGGCGACACCGGCGTGTACTTCGTGACCCACGGTCCGCAGGGCCATGCCTTCACCTACCGCCGCGCCGGCAGTGCGGCGAGCCGGATGGCGCCCGGCGAGGCGGACTTCGCGCCCTGCCTGCGGCAAGTCGAGCGCGCGCGCACGCTTCACGTGTCGGGCATCTCGCAGGCCATCTCCGACAGCGCGCGCGCCACCGTGTTCGCGGCCATCGAGCGTGCGCGCCAGCACGGCGTGCGGGTGTCGTACGACCTCAACTTCCGGCCGCGCCTGTGGAGCGTGGAGACGGCGCGGCCGGTGGTCGAGCGCACGGTCGCGGCGTGCGACCTCTTCCTGCCGAGCGTCGACGAGGTCGCGCTGCTGGCCGGCGCGCGAACGCCCGAGCAGGTGCTGGCATGGGCTCACGGCCTGGGTGCACCGACGGTGCTGTTGAAGCTCGGCGCCGAGGGCTGCTGGGTGTCGGAGCGCAGTGGCGCGCTCACCAAGCTGCCGCCGCACCGCGTGTTGCCGGTCGATGCCACCGGTGCCGGCGATTGTTTTGCCGGCTGCCTGCTGGCCCGTCTGGCCGCCGGCGATGACCTGGTGGCTGCCGCGCGCGCCGCCAACGTGGCCGCGGCGCTCAGCACGCTGGGGGTCGGGGCGGTGGCGCCGTTGCCGACCTGGTCGCAGGTGCAGGCCGAGCTGGCGGGCCAAAGCTGACGACAAAGATCGGCTGACCCGAACCACTCACTGATCGCGCACGCGGCGAAACAGATCGGCGAGCGTCTTGCCGGCTTCGTCGCGGAAACGTTCGTCGAGCACCGCGATGTCGACGATGCGGTCGACGCGGAAGCTGCGGAAGTCGTTGCGCAGTTCGCACCACGCGGCCAGCGTCCACACCGCATCCCAAAAGAACACGCCCAGCGGCCGCACGCGGCGCTGGCTGCGCACGTTGTCGAGGCTGTCGTAGTCGAGCGTCAGCATGCGACGTGCCTCGAACGCCTCGCGCAACACCTGCAAGCGCTGGCGCGTCGCGAGGTCGGTGCCGGCGACGTCGATCGCATACACCGCCATGCCCTCGGCGGCCGCGCGTGCCGCCGCCGGCAGCACGGCGAGGATCTTGGACAACGCGCTGTCGGCGTCGCGCGCCAGCGCGGTGTCCAGCCGCGGCTGCGCCAGCCGCGCGCAGGCGACCAGTGCTTTGGCTTCGCCGGTGCTGAACATCAACGGCGGCAGGTCGAAGCCGGCGCGCATGCGGTAGCCGACGCCGGCTTCGCCTTCGATCGGCACGCCTTGCTGCTGCAGGTCGGCGACATCGCGGTACACGGTGCGCAGCGAGATCTCGAGGCGGCCGGCCAGCCATTCGGCGGTGGTGAGCCGGCGCCCGCGCACCAGCTGCACGAGTTGGAACAGACGGTCGGCACGTCGCATGCGCGGATGGTAGGGTGGTCAGTTCATCGCGTGCAGGCCGACGATGTTGCCCTCGGTGTCGCTCATGTGCGCCCAGTAGCCCATGCCCGACGGCAGCGCGGTCTTGCGCACCACCACCTTGCCGCCGGCGTCGGCCACGCGCGACAGCGCGGCGTCGATCGACGGCGATGCATCGAGGTACACGCGCGTGCCCGAAGTCGACGGCGCCACCGGCTGCGGGCCGATGTTGATGCAGCCCTGCGCGCGGCCTTCGCCGGCCGGAAAGATCGCCAGCCGCTCTTCGCCCATGGTTTCGCGCGCGAGCTTGCGATCGAGCACGGTCTCGTAGAAACGTTGCGCGCGGTCGAGGTCGCGCACCGGGATTTCGAACCAGCTGATGGCATCGGTGGTCATGCGAGGCTCCTGTGCAAAAGAA
>DATKJN010000075.1:0-3838 GCA_035543655.1 Burkholderiaceae bacterium
TGGGACGAGGCGCGTTTCGGACTGAGCCTGGACCTCGAGCGTTTCATGATCGTCGCCGTCGACGACTTCAACATGGGCGCGATGGAGAACAAGGGCCTGAACCTGTTCAACACCAAGTACGTGCTGGCCAGCCCCGCCACCGCCACCGACAGCGACTTTCTCGACATCGAAAGCGTGGTCGGCCACGAGTACTTCCACAACTGGACCGGCAACCGCATCACCTGCCGCGACTGGTTCCAGCTGTCGCTGAAGGAAGGCCTCACGGTGTTCCGCGACCAGGAGTTCAGCATGGACATGGTCGCGTCGCCGACGGCACGCGCGATCAAGCGCATCCACGACGTGCGTTTCCTGCGCGAGACGCAGTTCACCGAAGACGCCGGCCCGATGGCGCACCCGGTGCGGCCCGAGGCCTACACCGCGATCGACAACTTCTACACGACCACGGTGTACGAAAAGGGCGCTGAGGTCGTGCGCATGATGCACACGTTGGTCGGCCGCGAGGGCTTTCGCCGCGGCATGGACCTGTACTTCCAGCGCCACGACGGCCAGGCCGTGACCTGCGACGACTTCGCGCAGGCGATCGCCGATGCCAATCCGGGCAGCTGGCTCGCCGAGCACCTCGAAGCCTTCAAGCGGTGGTACTCGCAGGCCGGCACGCCGATCCTGCTGGCGCATGGCCACTACGACGCCATGTCGCGCAGCTACACGCTGCGCCTGGGCCAGCGCTGCCTGCCGACGCCGGACCAGAGCAGCAAGCAGCCGTTCGTGATCCCGGTGGCGCTGTCGCTGCTGGCGCGCGATGGCCGGCCGCTGAAGCTGCGCCTGCAGGGCGAGCCGATGGCGGGCGGCACGGAGCGCGTGCTGGTGCTGTCGGACGTGAGCCACACCTTCACCTTCGTCGACATCGACGCCGAGCCGGTGCCTTCGTTGCTGCGCGGCTTCTCCGCGCCGGTGCAGCTCGACGACGCGATGAGCGATGCCGACCTGCGCGTGCTGCTGCAGCACGACACCGATGCCTTCAACCGCTGGGAAGCCGGGCAGCGCCTGCTGATGCAGACCATGGTCGCTGCGTTGCATGCCGGCAGCGCGCTGCAGCTCGACTCCGACAACGTGGCCGCGTTGCGCACGGTGCTGCGCGACCCCTCGCTCGACGCCGCGCTGAAAGAGCTTTTGCTGACGCCGCCGGCCGAGAGCAGCGTGGCCGAGCGCGTCACACCGGCCGATCCGCAGCACATCCACGCACTGCGCGAGCAGCTGCTCGATCAGCTGGCCGAACACCTGCACGACGACTGGCTGTGGGCCCACGAGTCGCATCCGGTGCGCGAGGGTTACCGGGCCGACACGGATCAGGCCGGCCGCCGCGCGCTGTCCAATCGAGCGCTCGCCATGCTGGTGCGGCGCGCCGCGCGCAGCGGCGACACCGTGTGGCCCGGCAAGGCCTTGCAGCGCTTCAAGGACGCGACCAACATGACCGACCGCGCGGGCGCCTTGAGCGCGCTCATCGATGCGCACAGCGAGCTGGCCGATGCCGCGCTGCAGCGTTTCTACGACCATTTCCGCAGCGAGCCCCTGGTGGTGGACAAATGGTTCGCGCTGCAGGCGCAGGCCAACGAGCGCGGCGGCCGCGCGTTCGCGCGCGTGCGCGACCTGCTCAAGCACCCGGCGTTCACGCTGAAGAATCCGAATCGCGCACGCAGCCTGCTGGGCAGCCTGTTCATGCGCAACCCGGCGGCGTTTCATCGACCGGACGCCGCCGGCTATGTGTTCTGGGCCGACAAGGTGGTGGAGCTCGACGCACTGAATCCGCAGCTCGCCGCACGCCTGGCGCGCGCACTCGATCGCTGGACGCACCTGGCCGAGCCGTATCGCGGCGCCGCGCGTGAAGCGATCGCCCGCGTGGCGTCGAAACCGGAGTTGAGCGCCGACGTGCGCGAGATCGTCACCAAGGCGCTGCAGGCCGAGCCGGCAGCGGCGCGGCCGCCCGCGCACGCCGCGGCGGAAGTTCAACCCTGAACCGCCTGGCGGCGGCGGTCGACGAGGCGCTGGCCCTCAGGCCTTGGCCTTGAGCACCTTGGCCACCGCGGCGGCGCGCAGCCGATGGGTCTCGGGCAGCCCCGAGCCAAGCAACGGGCGCAGGTACGAGGCAAAGGCGTCGGTCACGTCGTTGCCGCTGTCGGTGATGAAGGCGTCTTCCATCACCCGGGTCTTGCCGGCCACATCGGCCAGCGGCACCAGCTTGTAGTCGGCCGCGTAGTCGCCGCAACGCTGGATGGCCACCGAGCCATTGCTCTGCCCCCACATCGCGAACTGCACCGCCTTCTCGCCGACCTCGCGCGCCTCGCGCGCGTCGACATCGCTGACGCAGCCGAGAAAACTGCGCTGCAGGTAGCCGAAGGTGTCGCCGCGCACGCGCTTCAGGCCGAGCTGGGCCTTGATCTGCTCGCACAACAAGTCGGCCAGCGCACCGGTGCCCGACAGCTGCACGTTGCCGTGCGCGTCGCGCTCGACCTGCTTGGCGAGCTGCGTGATGATCGGCTGGCCCGACGCATCGTGGATGCCTTCGGACACCGCCACCACGCACCGTCCGTGGCGCTCCTGAACCGCCTTCACGTCAGTCAGGAAGCGCTCGATCGTGAACGTGCGCTCGGGCAGGTAGATCAGGTGCGGGCCGTCGTCGGCGAACTTCCGGGCACCGGCTGCAGCCGCCGTCAGAAACCCGGCATGGCGGCCCATCACCACCGCCACGTAGACACCGGGCAGCGCCGCGTTGTCGAGGTTGGCGCCGGCGAAGGCCTGCGCCACGAAGCGCGCCGCCGACGGAAAACCCGGCGTGTGGTCGTTGCACACCAGGTCGTTGTCGATCGTCTTGGGGATGTGCACGCAGCGCAACGGGTAGCCCGACTTGGCGGCCTCCTCGCTGACGATGCGCACGGTGTCCGACGAGTCGTTGCCGCCGATGTAGAAGAAGTGCCCGATGCCGTGGGCGCGCAGCACCTCGAAGATCTGCTGGCAGTACTTGAGATCGGGCTTGTCGCGCGTGGAGCCGAGCGTCGAGCCCGGCGTGGCCGCCACCTGCTCGAGGTTGTGCCGGGTCTCCTGCGTCAGGTCGACGAAGTCTTCGTTGACGATGCCGCGCACGCCGTGGCGCGCGCCGTAGACGCGATCCACCTGGGCGAAGCGCCGCGACTCCAGCACCACGCCGACCAGCGATTGGTTGATCACCGCCGTCGGGCCACCGCCCTGGGCAACGAGAATCTTGACTGCGGACATCGCAGCGCTCCCTGATCAATGCAACGATGGCGCATTGTGCACATCGGCGGCTGGGCCACGCCAGCTGGCAGCGGGTCGCGGTTGCGACACGGCTCCCCGCCGCGGGCGACGACAATGGCCCGATGGGCAACCTCTACCTGGTGCGCCACGGGCAAGCCTCGTTCGGCACCGACGACTACGATCGTTTGAGCGACCTCGGCGCGCGCCAGTGCGAGCGGCTGGGCGAATGGTTTCGCGACAAGGGCGTGGTCTTCGAGGGCATGATCACCGGCACGCTGAAGCGCCACACGCAGTCGTTCGAGGCGATCGCGCGCGGCCTGCGCGTGCAGCCGCAGGCGCTGGCGATGCCGGGGCTGAACGAATACGACAGCGAGTCGATCGTGCGCGCTGTCCATCCCGAGCCGCTCGAAAGGCCGAAGACCGCCGAAGACGTGCGCAACCATTTCCGGCTGCTGCGCGACGGCCTGATCGCCTGGATGGAAGGCCGCACACAGCCCGAATGCATGCCCAGCTACGAGCAGTTCCTCGGCGGCGTGGTCGATGCGCTCGACCATGTGCGCACGCGCCA
>DATKJN010000076.1:0-14412 GCA_035543655.1 Burkholderiaceae bacterium
CAGCGGCGGCAGCGCGAGCTGCGGTTCGAGGAAGTGCGGCACCGCGATGAAGCCGCCGACCGCCGACAGCGCGGCCAGCAGCACCAGCACGCCGGTCATCGACGGCGGCGACTCATGCACGCGGGCCTCGACGTCACGCGCCATCCGCGACGGCGTCAGGAACGCAAGCCACAGCAGCCGGAACATGTAGAACGCGGTCATCAGCGCGGTCGCGGCGGCTACCGCCCACAGCCACGGTGAGCCGCCGCGCGCGCTGGCGAAGGCGAACCACAGGATCTCGTCCTTCGAGAAGAAGCCGGCCAGCGGCGGGATGCCGGCGATCGCCGCGGTGGCGATCGCGAAGGTGACGAAGGTGACCGGGATGCGGCGCGCCAGGCCGCCCATCTTGCGCAGGTCCTGCTCACCGTGGAGCGCATGGATCACGCTGCCGGCGCCGAGGAACAGGCAGGCCTTGAAGAACGCGTGCGTCACCAGGTGGAAGATCGCCACGCCGTAGGCTCCGACGCCGAGCGCAAGGAACATGAAGCCGAGCTGCGACACCGTCGAGTACGCCAGCACCTTCTTGATGTCGGTCTGCACCAAGGCGATCGTGGCGGCGAAGAACGCAGTGGCCACGCCGACCGCGGCGATCAACGCCGATGCCTCCGGCGCGTGCAGGTACAGGCCCGACAGGCGCGCCACCAGGTACACGCCTGCGGTGACCATCGTCGCTGCGTGGATCAGCGCCGACACCGGCGTCGGGCCGGCCATCGCGTCGGGCAGCCACACGTGCAGCGGGATCTGCGCCGACTTGCCGCTGGCGCCGATGAACAGCAGCACGCCCGCCAGGCTGGCCGGCAGCATGCCGGCCTGGCCCGCAGCGAAGGCGGCGTTGATGCGGTCCATCTCCAGCGTGCCCAGTCCCTGGTAAAGCAGGAACATGCCGAGCAGGAAGCCGGCGTCGCCGACGCGGTTGGTGACGAACGCCTTCTTGCCGGCGCGCGCATTGGCCACGTCGTCGAACCAGAAGCCGATCAGCAGGTACGACGCCAGCCCGACGCCCTCCCAGCCGACGAACAGCACCAGCATCGAGCGCCCGAGCACGAGCAGCAGCATGAAGAACAGGAACAGGTTCAGGTACGCGAAGAAGCGCCCGAAGCCCTTGTCTTGTGCCATGTAGCCGATCGAGTAGACGTGGATCGCCGAGCCGACGCCGGTGACCACCAGCAGCATCACCGCGCTGAGCCGGTCGAGGTAGAACGCGACGTCGAAGCCGCTGTCGCCGAGCTGGGCCCAGGTGTAGGCGGTCTCGACGATCGGCGCCCAGCCGCCGCGCGCGAGCTGCATGCACGCCTGCAGCGCGAGTGCGAACGACAGCAGCGGCAGCACGCAACCGACGATGGCCACCGCGCGCTGGCCCATCGCTCGGCCGCCGAGTGCGGTGCCCCACACGCCGTTGAGCAAGAAGCCCAGCAGCGGCAGCAGCACGATCAGCGTCAGCGTGCCCATGCGCTAGCCCTTCAGCTCGTCGTACGAGCCGACGTCGAGCGTGCGACGGTCGCGCACCAGCAGCACGACGATCGGGATCGCCAGCGCGATCTCGGCGGCGGCCACCACGAACACCAGGAACACCAGCACCGCGCCGGCGGCGTTGCCGGTGTGCTGCGCGAACGTCACCAGGCTCAGGTTGACGCCGTTGAGCATCAGCTCCAGGCACATCAGCATCACCAGCACGTTGCGCCGCACGACCACGCCGAACAGGCCGATCGCGAACAGCGCCAGCGCCACGCCGATGAGCAGCTGGGTCCTATCCACCGCGCCCCCCGCGGCCGATCCGGATGACGGCGATCGCCGCCACCACCGCGGCCACCAGCAGCACCGAGGTCAGCTCGAAGTGCAGCCAGTACTCGGCCAGGAACGCGGTGGAAAACTTGACCATGCCCAGCGGCGCGTCGCTCAGCTCGCCGCGCGGCGACGGCAGTGCGCGCCACACGCCGCCCACCAACGTGGCCAGCAGCAGCAGCAGCCCGACGATGCCGGGCAGCAGCAGCTTCGAGTAGCGCGCCGCGCCCGCATCGCGCTCCTCGAGCAGCATGATCGCGAACACCATGAACACCATCACCGCGCCGACATAGATCAGCACCTGGAATGCGGCGGCGAAGTGCATGCCCATCAAGCCGAAGATGCCGCTCAGGCAGACCATCGTGGCGATCAGCGCCAGCGCCACGCGCATCGGCTGGCGCAGCACGATCATCAGCGCCGCGCAGCTCAGCGCGCCGACGGCGAGCGCCAACAGCAGCAGCGTGTCGAGGTTGGCGAGCAGCCCGTCGATCATCGCGGGGTCTCCGGCGCGGTGTCGCGCGGCGGGTAGGGCTTGGCCGGATCGCGCTGCGGCTGCCACTGCAGCAGTTCGTCGAGGCCGAGCCACATCGCGTGGCGATCGTGCGACGGCAGGTTCGGCGTCTCCTTGGCCATGCGGATGGCATCCTCCGGGCAGACCTCGACGCACAGGCCGCAGAACACGCAGCGCGAATAGTCGATCTCGAAGCGCCGCGGGAACTTGGGATGCGCCTCGTCATCAGGGTCGAAGCCGGCCTCGATCTCGATCACCTTGGCCGGACACACGGTGGCGCACAGGTTGCAGGCCACGCACTGCGGCTTGCCGTCGGGCCGCTGCGTCAGCACGTGCTTGCCACGGTTCAGCGGCGCGTAGTCGGCGCGTGTTTCCTCGGGGTAGTAGGTGGTCAACGCGCCCTTGCGGCCGGTGACCCACTTGGCCATGTTGCGCAGGAAGACGCGACTCGTCAGGGCCAGCCCGCGCACGATCTCCGGCAGGTAGGCACGCTCCCACAGGCCGAGCGTCGGCTCGTTCCAGTAGCGCTTGCGGTCGTAGCGCACGGTCACAGCGGGGCCCCGCGCACCAGCCACAGCACGACCGCGGTGACCGTCAGGTTGATCAGCGCCAGCGGCAGCATGAACTTCCACGCGAACGTCAGCACCTGGTCGTAGCGGAAGCGCGGCAGCGACCAGCGCACCAGGATCTGGAAGCTGCACACCAGCAGCACCTTGAGCAGGAAGACGACCAGCTGCGTCACCACCACGGCGCCGTGGCTCAGCGCGACGTGGGTGCCGCCCGGCAGGTTGAAGCCGGTGTCGTCCATGTACGGCAGGTTGTAGCCGCCGAGGAACAGGGTGGTGAACAGCGCACCGATGATTGCGATCTCGATGAACTCGGCGAACATGAACAGGCCCATCTTCATGGCGCTGTACTCGGTGTAGTAGCCGGCGATGAGCTCCGACTCGGCCTCGGGCAGGTCGAACGGGATGCGCTTGTTCTCGGCGATCGCCGCGGTCATGAACAGCACCGCCGCGAACGGCTGCAGCACCAGCCCCCACGCCGGCAGAATGCCGAGCACAGTGCCTGACTGGCGCCGCACCATCGCGTCGAGGTCCACGGTGCCCCAGATCAGCAGCAGGCCGAGCACCGTCAGCGCCATCACCAGCTCGTAGGAGATCATCTGCGAGCCGGCCCGCAGCCCGCCCAGCAGCGAGAACTTGTTGTTCGACGACCAGCCGGCGAGCATCGCGCCGATCACCGTGAGGCCACTGAACGCGAACACGATCAGCAGGCCGGCGTCGAGCCGCGCGATCTGCATCGGATAGCTGCGCTGGCCGTACCAGTCGGCGAGCCACGGCACCAGCCGCGCCGGCTCGAGCGCGCCGCCGAACGGGATCACCGCGAACACCAGCAGCACCGGCGTGAACACCACCCACGGCGCCAGCGCATAGGCCAGCGCGTCGTAGGTGCGCGGCCTCCAGTCTTCCTTGACCAGCATCTTCAGGCCGTCGGCCAGCCCGTGGAACAGCCCGAGCCAGATCAGCTTGACCTGCGTGAACGGGATCCGCACGTAGGCCCGGTTGGCGCCGATGCGATCGGACATCACCGCCGCCTGCTTGCGCTCAACCCAGGTCAGCACGGTACCGAAGGTCATCAGCATGCCGATCGCATAGGCGATGTAGACCGCGTAGACAACCAGGTCCTGCGTCACGGCGCGGTCTCCGCGATTGACGTGGCGCCGATCGCCTCGAACAGCTCGGCCGCGTCGGTCACGCCCGGCGGCTTGTCGAAGCAAGCCTCGAACGCGCTGACGACGCCGGCGAAGTTGGTGTAGTGGCCGGCGCGCTCGGTCTGCACGCTGATCGGCAGGAACACGTCGGCGCGCCCGTTGGCCGGCTGCGGCCATGCTCCCAGCACGATCAAGCGGACAGCGGGCGGCAACACAGCGAGGTCGATGCCGTCACCCCAGGCCAGCACGAGGTCGGCGCCCGGAGCGATGGCGCTGCGGGCGTCGTCGGGCAGCGCCGGAAAGCGCGCCAGCGCGCCGGCGCGGTTGGGGTTCTTGTCGGGCTTGATCAGCAGCTCGTCCTCGATCGGCTCGCCCGGCGCCGGACGCACGTCGGTCCTGACGAAGCAAGCGAAGCGCTCGCCGAACAGGCGCGCGAATGCGTCGAGCTCCTCGTTGGAGGCCCAGCTCGACACCAGCGCGACCGGCCGGCGGGCAGCCCCGATCAACGCACGCGCGCGCAGCAGCGCGTGCGGCAGCGACACCGTCTCGCCGCGCAACATCGCCTGCGCGGCACGCTCGCGGCCGAACACGTCGGCCAGGTCGCGCCCCTTGTTGCAGATCCACGCGCCGTTGACCGCTGGGTTGGCGCGCGGCGTCACCCGCTCGATGCGCGCATTGCGTGCGGGGTCCACCTTGTGCAAGCGCCACTCGGGCTTGCGGTGCCAGATGTCGACGGAGCAGCCGCGCTCGCAACCCGGACATACCGACGGCGTGGGCCGCAGGTACCAGACGCGCGCCTGATGCAGGAAACGCCGCGACAGCAGCGCGCCCACCGGGCACAGGTCGATCACGTTGTCGGAGTACGCGTCGGCTTCGAAGCGGCCATCGCCCACCGGGCGGATCAGCGAGCGGTCGCCACGGTTCTGCACGCCCAGCGCGTGTGTCTTGGAGATTTCGCGCGTGAAGCGCACGCAGCGGGTGCACAGGATGCAGCGCTCGTTGTCGAGCACGATGCGATCCGACAGCGCGAAGAACTTGGTGGCGTGCTCCTTGGCGTCGCGCGAGATCGAGCGCTCGCCGTTGTACCGGTAGTGATAGTCCTGCAGCGTGCATTCGCCGGCCTTGTCGCAGATGCCGCAGTCCACCGGGTGGTTCAGCGTCACGAACTGCAGCGTTTCCTTGCGTCGCGCGCGCACGCGTTCGCTGTCGGTGTGCACGTGCATGCCAGGAGTCACCGGCATGTTGCAGGCGATGTCGCACCAGCTGCCGCCATCGGCCTCGACTTCGACCACGCAGACGCGGCAGTTGCCCGGCACCGACAGCTGCGGGTGCCAGCAGAAGTGCGGGATCTCGATGCCGTGCTCGCGCGCGACCTCCATCACCGTCTGGTCGTCACGGGCCTGCAGCGCGCGGCCGTCGATGAAGATCTCAGGCATGCGCGGCCACCCGGGAGTCGACTTCGAGCCGCCCGTCGCAACGCGAGCGCTTGTGCACGATGCAGTGCTCGAACTCGTCGCGGTACTTGGCGATGATGCCGGCCGCCGCGTAGCCGGCGGCGTCGCCCATGCCGCAGATCGTGGTGCCGTCGTTGGCCTTGGCGATGCGCAGCAGCTGGTCGATGTCGCCGCGCTCGCCCTGGCCGGCGACGATGCGGTCGATGATGCGGTGCATCCAGCCCATGCCGTCGCGGCACGGCGTGCACTGGCCGCACGACTCGTGGTGGTAGAAGCGCAGCATCACCTGCAGCATCCGGACCATGCAGGTGCCTTCGGCGACCACGATCATCCCGCCCGAGCCCACCCCGGAACCCGCGGCGGCCAGGCTCGCGTGATCGTAGGTGAGCCGCTCGATCTCGGCGCCGGTGAGCACCTTGGTCGAGATGCCGCCGGGCACGATGCACTTCAGCGCGCGGCCGCCGGTCACGCCGCCGCAGGTGTCATGGATGAACGGCGCCAGAGGTGTGCCGTACTCGAGCTCGTAGACGCCGGGCCGCTGCACGTGGCCGGAGATCGACACCAGTTGCGTGCCCGGGCTCTTGGCGGTGCCGACCTCGCGGAACCTGGCCGCGCCGTGCGCGACGATGCCGGCGATGTTCGACAGCGTCTCGACGTTATTGACCACCGTGGGTCGCTGGAACAGCCCGCGCACGGTCAGCCGCGGCGGTCGGTTGCGCGGGTAGCCCTTCTTGCCCTCGATCGAGGTCAGCAGCGCCGACGCCTCCCCGCAGACGTACGAGCCGGCGCCGCGGTAGACCACGAGGTCGCATGCAAAATCGGTGCTGGCGACGCGTTCACCGAGCAGGCCTTCGGCGTAGGCCTCTTCGACCGCGGCGGCCAGACGACGGTGGGGCAGGTCGAACTCGCCGCGGATGTAGACGAACGCATGGCGCACCTGCAGCGCGAACGCCGAAATCAGCATCGACTCGATCAGCAGGTGCGGCGCATGCTCGAGGATCCAGCGGTCCTTGAACGTGCCGGGCTCGCCCTCGTCGGCGTTGGCGCACAGGTAGTGCGGCTGGCCGTCGGCCGGCCGGATCACACCCCACTTGCGCCCGGTGGGGAACGCGGCGCCGCCGTGGCCGAGCAGCCCCGACGCGGTGACCTCCTTGTTCACCTGCTCGGGCCGCATCTCGCGCAGCACCTTGCGCAGCGTGGTGTAGCCCCCGCGCGCGACGTAGTCGGACAGCGAGTGCGACGTGGCGGTGATCGGGAAGGTCATGATCAGCTTGCGGCCGGTCACTTCAGCTCCTGCAGCAGCGCGTCGACGCGCGCCGCGTCGAGGCCCTCGTGATAGGCATCGTTGACCATCAGCACCGGCGCGGTGCCGCACGAGCCGAGGCACTCGATGCGGCTCAGCGTGAAACATCCGTCGGGCGTGGTTTCGCCCGGCGCGATGCCGAGCCGGCGCTGCAGGTGGTCGATCAGCCGCTCGGCGCCGCGCATCGAACACGACACGTTGTGACAGGCCTGCAGGTGCCAGCGGCCGATCGGCGCGCACCGGTACTGCGTGTAGTGACCCAGCACCTCCTCGATCTGCACGCGTTGCACGCCGAGGTAGGCGGCCAGCTCGACGATGTCGTCATCGGCGACGTAGCCGCGGTCGTCCTGGATGCGGCGCAGGCACGGCAGCACCAGAGACGACTCGAAGCCCGGAGGGTAGCGGCGCTTGAGCGCGTCGAACTCGGGGATCAGGTGCTTCACCGGTCGCACTCCCCGCCGATCATGTTGATCGAGCCGAACGTGGGCACCACGTCGGCGAGCTGGCCGCCCTCGAGCATGCGGTGCACCGCGCCGACGTGCACGAAGCTCGGCGAACGCACGTGCACCTTGTGTGGGGTGCCTGAACCGTCGCCGACGAGGTAGAAGCCGAGCTCGCCGTTGGGTGCCTCGTGCGCGACGTAGATGTCGCCGGCGGGCACCGCAGGCCCGTCCATCACCAGCTTGAAGTGGTTGATCAGCGACTCGATCTCGCTGTAGACGAGCGGCTTGTCCGGGAACGTGCAGCGCCGGTCGTCGACGTTGACCGGCCCGTCGCCGTCCCGGGACTGCAGCATCTCGGCGAGCTGGCGCATCATGTAGACCGACTCGTCCATCTCGCGCATGCGCACGAAGTAGCGGTCGTAGTTGTCGCCCTGGATGCCGACCGGTACGTCGAAGTCGAGTTCGGCGTAGGCCAGGTACGGCGTGTCCTTGCGCAGGTCGCGCGGCACGCCGGTGGAGCGCAGGACCGGACCGGTGCAGCCCCAGTGCAGCGCGTCGGCGGTGCTCAGCGTGCCGACGCCGCGCAGGCGGTCGATGAAGATGCGGTTGCGGTCGACCAGCGTGTGGACGCGGGCGACGAACTCCTCGTACTGCAGCAGGATCTCGGCCAGCCGCTCCAGCCAGCCCTGGGGCAGGTCGCGCGCGACCCCGCCGATGCGGCCATAGCTGTGGGTGACACGCGCGCCGGTCAGCGCGGCGAGGTGCTCGTACATGAAGTCGCGCACCATCACCAGATAGAGAAACGCGGTCATCGCGCCCATCTCCATCAGCGCGGCGGCCACGCAGGTGAGATGGTCGACCACGCGCGAGTACTCCGACAGCAGTGTGCGCAGCAGCACGCAGCGTCGCGTGATCTGCACGCCCATCAGCTGCTCGACGGCATCGCAGTAGGCGAAGTCGTTGATCAGCGCCGACACGTAGTTGAGCCGGTCGACGTAGGGGATCAGGTTGTGCCAGGTGTGGTCCTCGCACTCCTTCTCGAAGCCGCGGTGCAGGTAGCCGCAGTGCACGTCGGTGCGCAGCACGCGCTCGCCGTCCAGCTCGGCGATGATCTGCACGGTGCCGTGTGTGGCCGGATGCGACGGTCCGATGTTCACCACCACGCGGTCGTCGCGCGGCGGCGAGCGCTCGAAGATCGAACGCACGGTGGGGGGCAGGGCTGCGTTCATCGTGGCGGGCTCAGTGGCGGTACGGCACCAGCGGCTGCTCGCGCTGCTTGGGGTAGTCCTTGCGCAGCGGGTGGCCGACGAAGCCCTCGTACAACAGGATCGGCCGCAGGTCGTCGTTGCCGCGGAAGCCGATGCCGTACATGTCGTGGCACTCGCGCTCCATGAAGGCGGCCGAGCCGAACAGTGCGACCATCGAGTCGACTTGCGGCTCGCGCTCGTCGACGCGCGTCTTCAGCCGCACGCGGCACTTGTGCGCCGTCGAATACAGGTGGTGCACAACCTCGAAGCGGGGCTGCCGGCCGGGCCAGTCGACCGCGGTCACGTCCAGCAGCAGGTCGAAGCCCCATTGCTCCTTCAGCCGCCGCACCAGCGGCAGCAGCTCGGGCGGCGTCGGCTGGAAGACCAGCACGCCGTGCGACACCTCCGGTGCGGCCGCCGTGGCAGCGCAGCAGCACAGCGTGTCGAAGATCGCGGGCGCGTCCACGCTCAGAAGTCCTGGGTGATGATCGGATGGCGCGAGCGCGCGATACGGTCCTGCAGCTGCATGATCCCGTCGATCACCATCTCGGGCCGCGGCGGGCAGCCCGGCACGTAAACGTCCACCGGGATGATGCGGTCGATGCCCGGCAGCGCGGCGTAGTTCTGGTAGAAGCCGCCGCTGGTGGCACACACGCCGAAGGCCATCACCCACTTGGGCTCGCACATCTGCTCGTAGACCTTCAGCAGGATCGGCGCCTGCTTGTGCGTGATCGTGCCCACCACCATCAGCAGGTCGGCCTGGCGCGGCGAGAAGCGCGGCAGCGCAGCACCGAAGCGGTCGGTGTCGTAAGGCGACGCGCTCACAGCCATGAACTCCATCGCGCAGCAGGCGGTGACGAAGGGATACGGGAAGATCGAGAACTTGCGCGCCCAGCCGATCAGTTCGTCCTTGCGGGTGGCGATGTACTCGAACGCCGCGCTCTTTGCGCGCCCGCCGGCCGGTTCGATCGGGATCGTGTGCGCGCGCATGGTCACTCCGTTACCGCCTCGAGCAGGCGCGCCCTGTAGACGTACAACAGGATCAGCACCAGCAGCCCGACGAACAACGCCAGCGTCAGCAGCATGAAGCCGGTGAGCGGCTGCGCGCCGAGCGCCCAGACGATCAGGAACACCGTCTCCAGGTCGAACAGCACGAACACGATCGCCACCGCGTAGTACTTGATCGGCACCGCCTTCACGTTGACCGTGGTTACCGGTGCGGCGCCGCACTCGAACGGCTCGAGCTTGACCGCGCTGGCCACCGGCTTGGGACCCAGCAAGCGGTTGAGCAGCAGCGTGACCGCCACGAAGCCGAGAATCGCCATCAGGTACAGCAGAAAGACGACGTTCGGATTCATCCGTGCGTCCTGGCGCGGCGGTGACGGTGGTGCCGCCGACCGGGTCGATGCGTCGAAAAGCAGGTCGAATTCGCGGGCACGTTCGGGTTCTCCCTCTCGATCGACGGTGGGTGGCCATGGCGACTGCCCGGCCTCGCGACTGCGGTGCGGGGCAGCGTACGACGGTCACCGGGCGATGCAGTTGCCATATATCAAGCGAAGAGCGGGCCTGTGCGGACTGCCCGTAGGCGATCCGGACAGCTTGCGCGCGTGGAACTGACATGCGTCAGGTTCCGGCGCGATCGGCCGCCGCAAGATCGCCACATGCCAGAGAGCTTCGCCGTCGACCGCGCCCCCCGGCCTGCGCCGGGGCCTTGTCCCAGTCCATGGAGGCAACATGAACCAACCGTCTAGCGAACTCATCGGTGCGCTGCGCGACTCGCCACTCGGTGCGGGCCTCGATGCCGCCGAACTGGCCATCTTGGCCGGCGTCGTCGGCTTGACCGCCATCCGTCGTGGCGACGTTCTGGCGCGCGAAGGCACGACCGACCATCAGCTGCTCGCCGTGGTCGACGGCACGCTGCAGGTCGTCAAGGGCCTCGACGGCGACACCGGCGAGATCCTGTCGATCGTGAAGCCCGGCCACCTGACGCACGAGCTCGGCTTCCTCGACGGCAGCCCGCGATATGCGTCACTGGTTGCGGCCGAGGACAGCCGGGTGCTGGTGCTGGCGCGTGCCGGCCTCGAAAGCCTGATCGAGCGCGCGCCGCGCGTGCTGTACCGCGTGATGTGCGCCATCGTGCACAGCGCGCACCAGGCGCAAACGCGGCTCGCGGTGCAGACGTCGGAGCTCACCAACTACATCGTCAAGCAGCATGGCCGCTATTGAGCGGCCGCGCACTGCCTCGCACACGCCGGAGCGCCCGTGGGACCGATCGGCATCACGCTGCTGATCGCGCTGGCGTTCGCGACCTTCGGCGCACTGTCGCTGCGCAAGCTGCGCATCGTGGCGGCGCTGCGGCCCGAGGCGCGGTTCGATGCGCCGCTGCAGCGCCTGCGCAGCGTGCTGGTCAACGGCCTGCTGCAGCGGCGCATGGTGTCGGGCGAGTGGCGACCTGGCCTGATGCACGCGACGCTGTTCATCGGCTTCGTGTCGCTGCTGCTGCGCAAGCTGCAGCTGATCGCGATCGGCTACCACGAGACGGCGTCGTTCCCCGAGCCGTTCGGCGGCCCGTTCGCCGCCTTCAAGGACACCATCGAGCTGCTGGTGGTGCTGGCGGTGGGCTACGCGCTGCTGCGCCGCCTGGTGTTCAGGCCGCCGCGACTGGAGCGCAACCGCGAGGCGCTGCTGATCCTCGGCCTGATCCTGGCCATCATGCTGACCGACATCGCGTTCGACGGCTGCCGTTTCGCGCTGTGGGCGACGCGCGATGCCGGCATCGCGCTCGAGCGCGATCACGCGTACCTCGGGCGCGGCGTGGCGGCCGCGCTGCAAGGCCTCGATGCCGACACCTTGTCACGCGCCCACGTCGCCTTCTATTGGACACAGATGGCGCTGGTGTTTGGCTTCCTGGTGTGGCTGCCGCTCGGCGAGCACTTCCACATCCTGACCGCGCTGCCGACGCTGTACTTCCGGCGCGGGCGGCCCGCCAACCGCGTGCCCACGGTGGACATCGACGGGCTGATGGCGGCCGAGGACGAGGCGCAGATGCGCGCCGGCGTGGCCACCGCGCGCGACCTGCATTGGAAAGAAGGCCTCGACGCCTTCACCTGCACCGAGTGCGGCCGCTGCAAGGACGCGTGTCCCACGCACCAGACCGGCAAGCCGCTGTCTCTGAAGGCGGTCAACGACAGCTTGAAGCATCACCTGCTGGAGCAGCGCACCGCGCTGCTGTCGCCCGCGGCGCCCACGCTGCCGCCGTTGGTCGGGCCGGTGATCAGCGCCGACACCTTGTGGGCCTGCACCAGCTGCGGCTACTGCGAGGCCGCGTGCCCGATCGAGCTGGAGCACCTCGACAAGTTCTTTCGCATGCGGCAGCACCAGGTGCTGATCGAAGGCGCGTTTCCGCACGAGTTGAAGAAGACCTTCGAGGCGTGGGAGGCACAGGGCAACCCGTGGGGACTGCCGGCCGAGGCGCGCGGCGACTGGGCGCGCGACCTCGGAGTGCCGGTGCTGCGCGACGCGACGCAGGCCGCCGGGCTCGACTGCCTGTTCTACGTCGGCTCGGCCGCGTCGTACGACCCACGCGGCCAGAAAATTGCGCGCGCCTTCGTGCAGATCCTGCAGCAGGCCGGCGTGCGCTTCGCGATCCTCGGGCCGCGCGAGGGCTCGACCGGAGAATGCGTGCGCCGCCTCGGCAACGAGGTGCTCTTCCAGCAGCTGGCCAAGGCGCTGGTGCAGACGCTCGACGAGCTCGGCGTCACGCGCATCGTGACCTGCGACCCGCACGCGCTCAATTCGCTGCGCCACGAGTACCCCGAGTTCGGCGGCCGCTTCGAGGTGCTGCACCACACGCAGCTGATCGCGCAGCTGCTGGACCAGGGGCGCATCCGCGTGCGCGCCCAGTTCGAGCGCGTGATCTTCCACGACCCGTGCTACCTCGGCCGCCACAACGGCGAGTTCGATGCGCCGCGCCGCGTGCTGGCCCGGTTGTCGCACGACAAGCCGTTGGAGTTCGCACTGGCGCGCGAGAAGTCGATGTGCTGTGGCGCCGGTGGCGGCCGCATGTGGATCGACGAGACGATCGGTCGCCGCATCAACGTCGTGCGCGTCGAGCAGGCGCTGCAGGAGCGGCCGGCCACGATCGCCACCGCCTGCCCGTACTGCGCGGTGATGGTCGGCGACGGCCTGACCACGCTGCAGGCCGACGGGCAAACGCGTTCGCTCGACGTGGCCGAGCTGGTGGTGCAGGCGCTGCTGCCGCGGGCGGTCGACGCACCGGCGGTTGCCGATGTGGATGGTCGCTAGGGTGGGTTCCGCAGGAGGGCCTTTCGATACAACCGTCTTCGAGCGGCTCGAGAGTCGGCCGATGCGGTCCCTCAGCCCGTTGCGCGACGGCCACCGGGCATACACGGATATCTCTGCGCGGGTCCACTGCCACCATCACACGATTCGACGTGTCGCTGCACCATGGACCAAAGCGTTTTCCGCCACTTGCACGGCCCGCAGTGCGGCATTGCCTGCTCGTCGTGCAACCTGCGCGAAATCTGCCTGCCATCTGGCCTGACCCGGGTCGAGCTTGAATACATCGATCGCCGCCTGGTCTCGAGCCGCCGCAAGGTCGCACGCGGCGCGGCCTTGTTCCGCACCGGCGACCCGTTCCAGGCCCTGTATGCAGTGTGGACGGGACAGTTCAAGACCTGCCTGACCTCGCAGGCCGGCCGCGAGCAGGTCACCGGGTTCCACCTCAGCGGCGAACTGGTCGGCCTGGACGGCATGGACACGCGGCGCCACCAGGTCGACGCCGTGGCGCTGGAGGACTCGCAGGTCTGCGTGCTGCTGTACGAGGAGTTCGAGGCGCTGACCCGCGAGGTGGCTTCGCTGCACCAACGGTTCAACCAATTGGTCAGTCGCGAGCTGGTCGGGCACCAGGGAGTGATGCTGATGCTCGGCAGCATGTACGCCGATGAGCGCATGGCCGCCTTCCTGCTGAACCTGGCCCACCGCCTGGACGCCCGAGGCTTCTCGCCGACCGCCGTCACGCTGCGCATGACGCGCGAGGAGATCGCCAGCTTCCTCGGCCTGTCGATCGAGACCATCAGCCGCACCTTTTCCAAGTTTCAGGCGCGCGGTCTGCTGTTCGTGCACAACCGACAGATCCGCATCACCGATCCGCTCGGCATGCGGCACATCCTCGACGGCGACGCCGACCTCACCGACCGCAAGCTGCGCCCGATCGCAGGGCCCGACATCAGCGAATCACCAGAGACGTGAACGGCGGCACGTAGGCCAGCAGGGTCACGTACAAGCCGACCAGCGCGGCCAGCGCCAGCGAGTGGAAGAACACGTAGCGCAGGATGTCGCCCTCGTGGTTGAACCAGCCCGTGGCCGTCGACGCGACAACGATCGACTGCGCGTCGATCATCTTGCCCATCACGCCACCGGCGCTGTTGGCCGCACCCATCAGGTTCGGACTGAGGCCCAGCTGCTCGGCAGCGACCTTCTGCATGCCACCGAACAGCACGTTCGACGCCGTGTCCGACCCGGTCAGCGCCACGCCCAGCCAGCCCATCAGGGTGCCGAAGAAGGGGTAGAAGACGCCGGTGTTGGCGAACGCCAGCCCGAGCGTGGTGTCGAGCCCGGAGTAGCGCGTCAGCGTGCCCAGGCCCAGCATCAGCACGATCGTCAGCAGCGAGAACTTCACCCGCAGCAGCGTGCGGCCGTAGGCCTGCACCAGCTGCAGCGGGTTGTACTTCATCAGCAGGCCGCCGATGATCGCCGCCAGCAGGATGCCGGTGCCGGTGGCCGACAGCAGCCCGAACGTGTAGACCGCGCCTTCCTTCGTCGCCTGGGGCACCACCGGTGGCACCTTCTCGATCATCTGATGCAGCCCTTCGATCGGAAAGGCCGGCGCGAAGATCG
>DATKJN010000077.1:0-2996 GCA_035543655.1 Burkholderiaceae bacterium
GGTGGCCGTGCCGGCCTGGCAGCGGCCGTGCTCGGAGCCATCGGGGTGGTCTATGGCGACATCGGCACCAGTCCGCTCTACACGGTCAAGGAGGTGTTTTCTCCCGCCACCGGTGTCGGGCTCAGCGCAGACAACCTGATCGGTGCGGTGTCGTGCATGTTCTGGGCGCTGATGCTGGTCGTCACGCTGAAGTACGTGACGCTGATCCTGCGCGCCGACAACCGCGGCGAGGGCGGCGGTTTGGCACTGACCGCGCTGGCGGCACAAGCGGTCGACGGTCAGCCGCGCCTGCGCCACGTCCTGCTGCTGACCGGGGTGCTCGGTGCCACGCTGTTCTATGGCGACAGCGTGATCACGCCCGCCATTTCGGTGCTGGGCGCGATGGAAGGCTTGCAGGTGGCCGTGCCGGCCCTTGCCAGATACGTGGTTCCGGCCACGTTGGTCGTCCTGATCGGGCTGTTCGCGTTGCAGCGCTTCGGTACCGCCACCGTGGGTCGTCTGTTCGGGCCCGTGATCCTGCTTTGGTTCGTGGTGCTCGCCTTCACCGGTGTCTGGCACATCGTGCAGCAGCCCGCGATCCTGCACGCACTCGATCCGCGCCTGGCGGCTGGCTTTCTCGCGGCGCGCGGCTGGCAGGCGTGGCTCGCCATCGGTGCCATCGTGCTGACCATCACCGGCGCCGAGGCTTTGTATGCCGACCTCGGCCACTTCGGGCGCCGGCCGATTCAGCTGGCGTGGAACACGCTGGTGCTGCCGTCCCTCGCGCTCAACTACATGGGTCAGGGCGCGCTGCTGATGCGCGATCCATCGGCGATCGAGAATCCGTTCTACCGCCTGTTTCCGCAGGCTTGGCTGATCCCCGCGCTCGTGCTGGCCACGCTGGCCGCGATCATCGCGTCGCAGGCGGTGATCTCGGGCGCTTACTCGCTCACGCGGCAAGCGATCCAGCTCGGCTTTCTGCCGCGCATGAGCGTGCGCCACACGTCGGCACGCGCCACCGGACAGATCTACATGCCGGCAGTCAACTGGATGCTGCTGGCCGGCGTGGTGACAGCGGTGGTGGCCTTCGGCAGTTCGTCGGCGCTGGCCGGTGCCTATGGCATCGCGGTGACGATGACGATGTTGATCACCACGCTGCTCACCTACTTCGTGGTGGCGCGCCTGTGGCACCTGCCGAAGCCGCTGGCGATCGGCGCGACGGCGTTCTTCCTCCTGCTCGACGCCGTGCTGGTGATCGGCTGCGCATTCAAGTTCTTCGATGGCGGCTGGTTCCCACTGGCGCTCAGTGCACTGTTGTTCGTGGTGATGTCGACTTGGCACGCCGGGCGCGCGCGCACGCTTGCGCGCATTCAGCTCGACGGCACGCCGCTGCAGCCGTTCATCGATGCGCTGGCGGCTCAGTCGATCGCTCGCGTGCCACGCACGGCGGCCTACCTGGTGGCAGACCCCGACACCGTGCCGCAAGCGCTGTTGCACAACCTCAAGCACAACCAGGTGCTGCACGAGCGCAATCTGATCGTGACGGTTGTGTTCCGCGACGTGCCCTGGATTGCTTCGGGCGAATGCGTGAAGGTCACTTCGCTGGGCCACGGCATCTGGCGCGTGATCGTCAGCTTCGGCTTCATGGATACACCCGACGTGCCCAAGGCCCTGCGATCCTGCGATGGCCAGGGGCTGGCGGTGCCGCCGTTTGAGACCAGCTACTTCCTCAGCCGCCAGACCATCGTGACCCGACCACAAGGCGGGATGGCCGGTTGGCGCGCGCGCCTGTTCGTGGCCATGAGTCGCAATGCGAGCAGCGTGGCCGAGTACTTTGCGCTGCCCGACAACGCCGTGGTGGAGCTCGGCACGCGTGTGCAGGTCTAGATAGCCGCAGTCACACGCCATGCAGTATTTGGTCGTCGTTGGATTGGTCGGCCGGCTCAGCGCGCTGTTCGGGCTGCTGATGGCCGTGCCGCTGCTGTTCAGCTGGGCCGAGCACGATGGCGCCGAGACGGCGTTCGTGAGTTCAATGTCAATCACGATGGCGCTCGGCCTGATGATGATCCTGGCCACGCGGCGCTTTGGGCGAGAACTGCAGCCGCGCGACGGCTTTCTGCTGGTGGGCACGACATGGCTGCTGCTTCCTGCGTTCGGGGCGCTGCCTTTGATGCTGGGCGCCCCGCACCTCGGCTTCACCGACGCCTACTTCGAGGCGATGTCGGGCTTCACGACCACGGGCGCGACGCTGATCGTCGGCCTCGATTCGCTGCCCGTCTCCATCAATGTATGGCGCTGTTTCCTTGTGCTGATCGGCGGCATGGGGATCATCGTTCTCGTGGTGGCCATCCTGCCGCTGCTCGGCGTGGGCGGCAGCCAGCTGTTCCGTGCCGAGACCGCCGGTCCGCTGAAGGACACCAAGCTGACGCCGCGAATCGAGGACACGGCGCGGGGCTTGTGGACGGTGTACTTCGGCATCGCCACGGCATGCTTCTTTGCCTATTGGCTGGCCGGCATGGACGGACCGGATGCATTCATGCACATGTGCTCGACGATGGGACTCGGTGGTTTTTCGTCGCACGACCAGAGCTTTGCCTACTGGAACTCTGAGCCCATCGAGGCCGTGGCGGTCTTCTTCATGGCTGCAGCCGGGGTCAACTTTGCGCTCTACTTTCTGGTCGCACGCCGGCGTGACTTCTCAGTGCTGTGGCGCGATGCAGAGGCGCGCGCGTACGCCAGCACCCTGGCGATGGCCATCCTTGCCGGGGCCACCTATCTCTACCTGAACGGCACTTATGAGACGTGGCTTCTATGCTTGCGCAACGTCTCGTTCAATCTGGTGTCTGTCGCGACCACGACCGGCTTTGCGTCGGTGGACTACGCGCAGTGGCCGGTGTTCCTGCCGGCTTCCATGTTGCTGCTGGGCAGCTTCGTGACTTGCGCAGGATCGACCGGCGGCGGCATCAAGATGGTGAGGTTCGTGCTGTTGCTCAAGCAGGTCGGGCGAGAACTGGTTC
>DATKJN010000078.1:0-7958 GCA_035543655.1 Burkholderiaceae bacterium
ATGCCGCTGGATGTCAGCGAACCGGGTCAACTGGAAGCGGTGTTTGCGGCCATCGAACGCCAGTGGGGGCGCCTGGACATCCTGGTGCATTCGATCGCCTGGGCGCCCAAGGACGACCTGCAGGGCGGGCTTCTCGCCTGCTCGCCGGAGGGATTCGCCAAGGCGATGGACGTGTCGTGCCATTCGTTCATCCGCATGGCGCGGCTCGCGGCACCGCTGATGGCCGCTGGCGGCACGATGTTCGCGATGAGCTACCACGGCGCCAGCCGCGTGGTGCCCAACTACAACGTGATGGGTCCTGTCAAGGCTGCGCTGGAGGCTTCGTGCCGCTACCTGGCCTACGAGCTGGGGCCGCAGGGCATTCGCGTGCACGCGATGTCGCCGGGGCCGTTGAAGACGCGCGCCGCCTCTGGGTTGAAGGATTTCGACCTGTTGCTGACCGAGGCCGCGCAGAAGGCACCGCTGGGCGAACTCGTCGACATCATGGACGTGGGGTTTGCCTGCGCCTACCTGGCCACGCCCTATGCACGGCGCATCAGCGGCGACACGATCTACGTCGACGGTGGCGTGCACATCATGGCCTGAACGGCCCGTCCGCACGCGGCGAACCCTTGCGCGATTGGACCTTGGGCCAATAGGTCAACGCCGACCTTCGTTGAAGAATGCCGCTGACGGCGAGCCGTCGGCTCTTCGTGAGGAGCTTGCGCGTTCGCCGCTCCACACCCCCGAAGGAGTCGCCCCATGGAAGCCAAGCACGAGAAGTACGATCGACTGATTGCCCGCGCCAAGGCCGTCGATCGGATCCGGTGCGCGGTTGCGCACCCGTGCGACGAGAGTTCGCTGCGCGGGGCCCTCGAGGCGGCGCAGCAGGGTCTGTTCGTGCCGATTCTGGTGGGCCCGGAGGGCAGGATCCGGAAGGTGGCCGCCGAGTTCGACCTCGATCTCTCGACCTGTTCGATCGTCGATGCCGGGCACAGCGAAGCGTCCGCCGAAGCCGCTGTGCGCCTCGTGCGCGAAGGCAAGGTGGATGCCATCATGAAGGGCAGCCTGCACACCGATGAACTGATGGCCGCAGTGGTCAAGCGCGACACCGGCTTGCGCACGGCACGGCGCATCAGCCATTGTTTTGTCATGGACGTGCCGGCTTTGCAGCAGGCGCTCATCATCAGCGATGCGGCAGTCAACATCTTCCCGACGCTGAAGGACAAGGTGCACATCATCCAGAACGCGATCGACATGGCCCACGCGCTCGGGCTCGCGCTGCCGAAGGTGGCGATTCTCTCGGCCATGGAGACGGTCAATCCTGACGTGCCCAGCACGATCGAGGCCGGTGCGCTGTGCAAGATGGCCGATCGTGGCCAGATCACCGGGGGCCTCCTCGACGGCCCGCTGGCGCTCGACAACGCGATCAGCCTGTCTGCGGCGAAGATCAAGAAGATCAACTCGCCGGTGGCCGGGCAGGCAGACATCCTCATCGTGCCCGATCTTGAGGCGGGCAACATGCTGGCCAAGAGCCTCACCTTCATGGCGGGCGCCGATGCGGCTGGCATCGTGCTGGGTGCGCGGGTGCCGATCATCCTGACCAGCCGCGCCGACTCGGTGACCGCGCGCCTGGCCTCTTGCGCGGTCGCCGCGCTGGTGGTGCATGCGAACCGCCAGCAGCCGCAGAAGGCCGCGACATGACACCACGCGCCACGCGAGCCCGGCAGACCGGGCGATTGCACACCGGTGCCGCGTTCATCACCGAACGGCAAGACGGTCCGACCGCGATTGCGGTGCCTCGAGCCTGACCAGCGGGCACGAGCGCCTGGGCATGGCCGGCACGGATATCCGCA
This sequence comes from Burkholderiaceae bacterium, assembly GCA_035543655.1. Taxonomy (GTDB): domain Bacteria; phylum Pseudomonadota; class Gammaproteobacteria; order Burkholderiales; family Burkholderiaceae_C; genus JAEUPI01. Next base: position 1,836 of record DATKJN010000078.1, read on the forward strand.
TCGATGCGCTGCTGCCGGCCGAAATGGCCGCCAAGGCCGAGCAGATCGGTGTCACGAGGGCGGGCATCGACAACCTGAGCCTGTTCGTTCTGGCTTTGCTGGCCGGTGCGTTCGTTGCGTTGGGCGGCCTGTTCTTCACGACGACCATCGCCGGTGCCAGCGCGACCATGCCCTTCGGCATGATGCGCGTGGTCGGTGGGGTGGTGTTCTCACTCGGGCTGGTGCTCGCCATCTGCGGTGGCGCGGCGCTGTTCACCGGCGACAACCTGATCGTGATGGCCTGGGCCAGCGGCAAGGTGAGCACCGCGTCGATGCTGCGCACCTGGTTGGTGGTCTATGCGGGCAACTTCGTCGGCGCCGTGGCCACGGCGGTGATGGTCTATCTGAGTGGCCAGTACACCTTCGGCGGTGGCGCTGTCGGCGCGTCGGCCCTGGCGATCGCCGACGGCAAGCTCGGCTTCACTTTTCTACAGGCCGTTTGCCTGGGCATCCTGTGCAACGCGCTGGTCTGCCTGGCGGTGTGGCTGACCTACAGCACGCGCACCAGCGACGGCAAGGTGATCGTGGTGCTGCTGCCGATCGGTGCGTTCGTAACGGCCGGCTTCGAGCACTGCGTGGCCAACATGTACTTCTTTCCGCTCGCGCTGCTGATCAAGTCGAGCGCGGGTGACACGTTCTGGAAGGCGATCGGCAAGACCCCCGAGGACTACCCGATGCTCACCTGGGATGCGTTCCTCACCGGCAATCTTGTTCCGGTAACGCTGGGCAACATCGTCGGCGGCTCGGTGCTGGTGGGCGCGGTGTACTGGTTCCTCTACCTGCGACGCAGCGCCCATGCCGTGCCGGCGAGCGCTGCGCAAGACGAGTAGTTGATTTCCACCCTTTGGCTCCCGGCCGTTGCGGCATGCCCGGCGGAAAACCGGTTGGACCTTGGGCCAATAGCCTGTGCTGGCCGTCTGTCGGAGGATGCAAGCCACGGCGGGCGGTTTGACCTTCGCCAAAACACGCGACCAGGCCCGGAACAACGGGCGACGTTCGATCGTCGAAGGACCTCACAGCGAAGCAGCGCCGTGGCGCCACGGGTCGCACCGGCCACGTGTGAGCAGCTGCGGAAGGTGATGGTATGAAGCAGTCGGGCGTCCTGGTACTCAATGCGGGTTCATCGAGCATCAAGTTCCTGTTCTTCGCCGAACAGGGTGGCGACCTGTCGCCGGTGATCCGTGGGCAGATCGAAGCGCTGCACACCGCACCCCGTTTCATCGCCCGCGACGCCGAAGGCGCGGTGATGACCGAGAAGTCCTGGGGCGAAGGCACCCAGCTGGGCCACGACGGTGCGGTGGCGCATCTGGCGGCGTTTCTGCAAGAACAAGGCGCGGACTTCGAGCTGCGCGCCGTGGGTCACCGCGTGGTGCATGGCGGTCTGCAGCATGTCAGCCCGGTGCGGCTGGACCGCGACGTGCTCGCCACGCTGGACAAGCTGGTTCCGTTGGCCCCGCTGCACCAGCCGCACAACCTGGCGCCGATCCGGGTCTTGCTCGAGCGCCGGCCGCAGATGCCGCAGGTGGCGTGCTTCGACACCGCGTTCCATGCCACGAATCCCGACGTCGCGCGGCGCTTCGCGATCCCCGCCGAGCTGCACGACGCGGGTGTGCGCCGCTACGGCTTTCACGGACTCTCCTATGAGTACGTGGCTTCGGTGCTGCCCTCTGTCGATGCGCGCGCGGCGGCCGGCAAGGTCATCGTCTGCCACCTGGGCAACGGCTCCAGCATGTGCGCCATCAACGCCGGCAGGAGCATCGCCAGCACGATGGGCTTCACCGCGGTCGACGGCTTGCCGATGGGCACGCGCGCGGGCGCGCTGGATGCCGGCGTGCTGCTGTACCTGATGGATGAGCGCAAGATGGACGCGCGCGCCATCGAGAAGCTGATCTACAGCCAGTCGGGCCTGCTCGGCATGTCGGGCATCTCGAGCGACATGCGCAAGCTGCTCGAATCGGACGATGCGCGCGCCCGCACGGCGGTGGACGTGTTCATCTACCGCATCGGGCGCGAACTGGGCTCGCTGGTGGCCGCGCTCGGCGGCCTCGACGCATTGGTGTTCACCGCCGGCATCGGCGAGAACAGCGCCGCCATCCGCGAGCGGGTGTGCCGCGACGCCGCGTGGACCGGTCTTGATTTCGACGCGCAGGCGAATGCCGACGGCAAGCCGTGCATCAGCGCGTCTCAAAGTCGCGTGTCGGCATGGGTCGTTCCGACCAACGAGGAACTCATGATCGCGCGCCACACGCAGCGCCTGCTCGGCGCGTAGCCGTTGCAGACAGGTGTGATCACCCAACACGGAGTACATCATGGCAGCCATCCTGAAAGAAGCCGGTCAACGAAATGAAAGCGCCTGGCGCGGTTTCGCGCCTGGCAGCTGGCAAAGCCGCGTCAATGTGCGCGAGTTCATCCAGCGCAACTACACGCCCTACGAAGGAGACGGCAGCTTCCTGAAAGGGCCGACGCAGCGCACCAAGGGTCTGTGGGAAAAGCTGCTGCCGCTGCTGGTCCAGGAACGCGAGAAAGGCATCCTGGATGTGTCGCAGATTCCCTCCGGCATCCTCGCTCACGGCGCCGGCTACATCGACAAGGACAACGAGATCATCGTCGGCCTGCAGACCGAGGCACCGCTCAAGCGGGCGATCATGCCCTTCGGTGGCTGGCGCGTCGTTGCGACGAGCCTCGAGTCCTACGGCTACAAACCCGACCCGAAACTCGAGGAAGTCTTCACCAAGTACCGCAAGACGCACAACGACGGCGTCTTCGACGCCTACACGCCCGAAATCCGCAAGGCGCGGTCATCGAGCGTGATCACCGGTCTGCCGGATGCCTATGGCCGCGGCCGCATCATCGGCGACTATCGGCGGGTCGCCCTCTACGGCATGGACTTTCTCATCGCCGACAAGCAGCGCGAGAAGCAGGAGCTCGACAACCGTCACGCCGACGAAGAAGTCATCCGCTTGCGCGAGGAGTTGTCCGAACAGCTGCGCTCGCTGAAGGAACTCAAGGAGATGGCGCAGCGCTATGGCTTCGACATCTCGGCCCCGGCGGCCAATGCGCGCGAAGCCGTGCAGTGGACCTATTTCGGCTACCTGGCCGCGGTCAAGCAGCAGAACGGCGCCGCCATGTCGGCCGGCCGCCTGTCGACGTTCTGGGACATCTACTTCGAGCGCGACCTGCGCGAAGGCACGCTCAACGAATCGCAGGCCCAGGAGATCGTCGACGACCTGGTGATCAAGTGGCGCATCGTGCGCTTCCTGCGCGCGCCCGAATACAACCAGCTGTTCTCCGGCGACCCGGTCTGGGTGACCGAGGTCGTCGGCGGCATGGGCGAGGACGGTCGCACGCTCGTGACCAAGTCGGCATTCCGCATGCTGCACACCCTGTACAACCTGGGGCCGGCTCCGGAGCCGAACCTGACGGTGTTCTGGTCGCCGCGCCTGCCCGAAGGCTTCAAGCGCTTCGCGATCAAGACATCGATCGACACCAGCGCGATCCAGTACGAGTCCGACGACCTGATGCGTCCAAAGTGGGGCGACGACTGTGGGATCGCCTGCTGCGTCTCGGCGATGCGAATGGGCAAGCAGATGCAGTTCTTCGGCGCGCGCGTGAACCTGCCGAAGACGATGCTGTTCGCGCTGAACGGCGGCCGCGACGAGCTGACTGGCGACCAGGTCGGGCCGAAGTTGGCGCCGATCACGGGCGACGTGCTCGACTACGACGAGGTGATGGGACGCCTGGATCCGATGCTGGACTGGTTGGCGCGCACCTATGTCAACGCGCTCAACGTCATCCACTACATGCACGACAAGTACTGCTACGAGGCGATCGAGATGGCGCTGCACGATCGCGACGTGCTGCGCACGCTGGCCTGCGGCATTGCCGGCCTGTCGCACGCCGCGGACAGTCTTTCGGCCATCAAGTACGCCAAGGTCAAGCCGGTGCGCGACGAGCGTGGGCTGATCGTCGACTACAAGACCGAAGGCTCGTTCCCGTGCTTCGGCAACAACGACGACCGCGTCGACGACATCGCAAAGATGCTGGTGTCGATGATGATGGCCAAGATCCGGATGTACCCGACGTATCGCAACGCGCTGCACACCCAGTCCGTGCTGACCATCACGTCGAACGTGGTCTACGGCAAGGGCACGGGCAACACGCCCGACGGTCGCAGGAAGGGCGAGCCGTTCGCGCCGGGCGCCAACCCGTCGAACGGGCGCGACTCGCATGGCGCGCTGGCGGCGCTGATGTCGGTGGCCAAGATCCCGTACGACGACGCCGAGGACGGCATCTCGCTCACGCTGTCGGTGGTGCCGGCCGCGTTGGGCTCGGAAGAAGACCGCATCACGCGCGGCGCCGGCGCGCTCGACGCCTACTTCTCCAGCGGCGGCTTCCACGTCAACATCAACGTGCTGAACCGCGAGACGCTGCAGGATGCGGTGAACCACCCGGAGAAATACCCCCAGCTGACGATCCGCGTCTCCGGCTACGCCGTGAACTTCGTCAAGCTCACCAAGGAGCAGCAGCAAGACGTCATCAACCGCACCTTCCACGGCGGCATGTGAGGCTGACGCCCATGGGCAAGTCTCTGATCGGCAGCCGCTACTCGCTTCACGTCACGCAAGAAGGTGCGGCGGAAAACAAGACGCACAGCTACTACGACATCCACCCCGCCGACATCGAGGAAACCGACGATGGCGACGACATCACGGGCTACGTGCATTCGTACGAGGTCGGCAGCACGGTGGATGGTCCGGGCATCCGCTTCGTGGGTTTCCTGACCGGCTGTCTGTTGCGCTGCCAGTACTGCCACAACCCGGACACCTGGCACAAGAGCAACGGCCAGCCGGTGACCGTGGCCCAGGCGATGAGGCAGATCGGCAAGTACGCGAAGGTACTCAAGATCAGCCGCGGCGGGCTCACGTTGTCGGGCGGCGAACCGATCGTGCAGCGCGCGTTCGCGATGCAGCTCTTCCGCCGTTGCAAACAACTCGGGCTGCACACCTGCCTCGACACCGCGGGCCGCCTGGGTGACCGGCTGAGCGACGAGGATCTGCAGCAGATCGACTTGCAGCTGCTCGACATCAAGTCCGGCGATCCCGACACCTACCACAAGATCACCAACCAGCCGCTGAAGCCGACGCTCGACTATGCGCGCCGGCTGTCGGCGCTCGGGCGTCCGATGTGGGTGCGCTTCGTGTTGGTGCCCGGGCTCTCCGACGACTTCGACAACGTGGAGAAGGTGGCCGATGTCTGCGCCGAGCTGAAGTCACTCGAGCGCGTGGAGATCCTTCGCTTCCACCAGATGGGCAAGGACAAGTGGCATCGGCTCGGCCTCGAATACAAGCTGGAGAACGTCGAGCCGCCCAGCGCCGAGCTGTCGGAACGCGTGCGCGGGCAGTTCCGCAGCCGCGGGCTGACCGTGTACTGATCCAACGAAAACAAGGAACCGACATGGATTTCGTGAAGGCGCTGCTCGAACAGCAACCGCTGATGGCGCTGTTTCTCACGATCGCCATCGGCTACATCGTCGGCGAGATCAACGTCAAAGGGTTCTCCTTGGGCGTCGGCGCGGTTCTCTTCGTGGCGCTCGCGGTGGGCTGGTTTGCGCCCAAGTCCGCGCCGCCGGCGCTGGTGGGAAGCCTGGGCCTCGCGCTGTTCCTGTACGCGGTGGGGATCCAGTACGGAAAGCAGTTCTTCATCGGCTTGACCAGCGCCGCAGGGATCAAAGCGAACGTGCTCGCCATCGTCGGCGTGGTGTCGGCCGGCGCGGTGAGCCTGTTTTTCGTGAAATCCATGGGCATCGACCTGGGCCTCGGCCTGGGCATGTTCGCGGGCGCTGGCACCAGCACCGCAACTTTGCAGGCGGCCATCGTGACGCTTGGCAACGACGACGCCGCAGTCGGCTACTCGGTGGCCTACCCCATCGGCGTGGCCGGGCCGATCTTGTTCCTGTACGTGGTCTTCATGGTGTTCAAGCCGAAGGTCGTGGTGCCCACGGGCACGGGCCTGTCGATGCTCGAGATCTCGCTGCGCAACCCCGAACTCCTCGGCAAGCGGCTCGGCCAGGTGATGGACGTGTTG
>DATKJN010000079.1:0-3032 GCA_035543655.1 Burkholderiaceae bacterium
AACGGTGCGCCCGGAAGTCGGCAAACCGCTGCAGCAAGCGGCCGATCTGCTGAAGGCCGGCAAGGCGAAAGACGCACTGGCCAAGGCGCGTGAAGCCGACGCCGCCAGCGGCAAGACAGCGGCCGAGCAGATGATGATCGACCGCATGAAAGGGGCCGCCGCGCAGCGCGCCGGCGACAACGCCACCGCGATCCAGGCCTTCGAGTCGCTGTTCAACTCGGGCAAGCTGAGCGGCGCCGAGCAGGCGCAGATGGCCGAGCAGATCGCCTACGCCTATTCGCAGCAGAAGGATTGGGCGCGCACCAACCAATGGGTGCAGAAGGCGCAGGCCGCAGGCAGCACGAGCGCGCAGTTGAAGCAACTGCAAGCCTATGCGCAAAGCCAGAGCGGCGACTACAGCGCCGTGGCCAAGGAAGCGCAGGCCGCAATTGCCGCCGCCGAACAGGCCGGCCGCAAGCCCGATGAAGGCGACCTGCTTCGCCTGGCCGACGCACAACAGCGCACCGGCCAGACGCAGGCGCGCGGCGCCACGCTCGACAAGCTGCTTGCGTACTATCCGAAGAAGGAATACTGGTCGATCCTGCTCGGACAGTTGCCGCGCAAGACCGGCTTCTCCGACCGTTTTTCGCTCGACCTGTTCCGCCTGCGCCTGGCCACTGGCAACCTCACCAAGACCGAGGACTACATGGAGATGGCCCAGCTGGCACTGCAGGCTGGCTATCCGGCGGAAGGCAAGGCGGTGGTCGAAAAGGGCTTCGCTACCGGCGCGTTGGGGACCGGTGCCGAAGGCGAGCGCCACAAGCGTCTGCGCGACCTGGCGGTGAAAGCCGAGGCCGAAACCAAGGCCAGCATCGAAAAAGACGAGCAGGAAGCGGCCGCCATGAAGGACGGCAACCAGCTCGTGCAAGTGGGCTACACATACGTCACCATGGGCCAGTACGACAAGGGCATCCCGCTGATCGAAAAGGGCATCGCCAAAGGCGGCCTGAAGCGGCCCGAGGATGCCAAGCTGCGCCTCGGTCTCGCGCTGTTGCAGTCGGGCAAGAACAAGCCGAAGGCGGTGCAGACGCTGCGCAGCGTGCAAGGCACCGACGGTGCCGCCGACCTCGGCCGTTTGTGGGCGGTGTACGCCAACCAGACCTCCTGACGTGCTCCCCGAGTTCGTCGAGCCGCTGGGCGACGGCCTGTACGCGATCGACACCGGCTTCGAGCGGCCCCGCTTCGACGCGGCCTACCTGATCGTCGACTCGGGCCGCGTCGCGTTCGTCGACACCGGCACCAACCACGCAGTGCCGCGCCTGTTGGCAGCGCTCGAGGCGCTGCAGATCCAGGTCGACGCCGTCGACTGGGTCATTCCCACGCACGTGCACCTGGACCATGCCGGCGGCGCCGGATTGCTGATGCGATCGCTGCCGCTCGCCCGCATGGCCGTGCACCCGCGCGGCGAGCGCCACATGGTCGACCCGAGCGCGCTGTACGCCGGCGCCAGCGCGGTCTATGGCGAAGCCGAGATGGAGCGTTCGTACGGCAGGCCGGTCGGCGTCGATCCGGCACGCGTCGTCACCACGCACGATGGCATGACGCTCACGCTGGGAACGCGTGTGCTGGAGTTCATCGACACGCCGGGCCATGCGCGGCATCACCATTGCGTCTGGGATGCACGCACGCGCACCTGGTTCACCGGCGACACCTTCGGCCTCGGCTACCCGGAGATGGTCAATGCCAACGGCCACTGGGTCACGCCGACCGCCGCGCCGGTGCAGTTCGACCCCGAGCCGTTGAAGGCATCGGTGGCACGGCTGCTGGCGCGTGGACCCAGCGCGCTGTGTGTCACCCACTACGGCCGCGTGCTCCACGCCCCACACCTCGGACCGTTGCTGTTGAGCCAGATCGACGAGATGGCCGCCATCGGCAACCGACTGCGCGATGCGCCGGAGCGACACACAAGACTGCGCGAGGCGTTCGTGTCGATGTACCGCCACCGCCTCGCTGAACACGGTTTCACCGACGTCGAAGCTCGCCTGCCGCTGATGGCGATGGACGTCGAACTCAATGCGCAGGGGCTGGCTTGCTGGCTCGACCGCAAGTCCTGATACTGGGCGCATGGGTCAAGCTTCTTTCGCATTGCACGACCGCACGGCGGTGATCACCGGCGCCGCACAGGGCATCGGCGAGGCCTGTGCCAGGCGCCTCGCACGCGACGGCGCCAAAGTGGCGCTGTGGGATGTGGACCTGCCCAAGGTGCAGGCCCTCGCTGCCGAGCTGAAGGCGCAAGGGGCCAGCACGTTCGCCCAGCGCTGCGACGTGTCGCGCAAAGCCGAGGTCGATGCGGCACTGGCGGCCACGCAGCAGGCGCTCGGGCCGGTCAACGCGCTGGTCAACAACGCCGGCATCTTCAGGGCCGCCGACTTCCTCGACATCACCGAGGCCGACTGGGATGCGGTGATCGACGTCAACCTGAAGGGTTCGTTCCTGGTCGCGCAGGCCGTTGCGAGGCAGATGAAAGCGCATGGCGGCGGCGCCATCGTCAACATGAGTTCGGTCAACGGCACGATGGCGATCCCGTCGATCGCCAGCTACAACGCCAGCAAGGGCGCCGTCGACCAGCTCACCCGCGTGATGGCGCTGGCGCTCGCCGACCACGGCATCCGCGTCAACGCGGTCGGCCCCGGCACGATCGCCACCGAGCTGGCGCGCGCCGCGGTGCTCGGCAGCGACGAGGCCAAGGCGCGCATCCTGTCGCGCACGCCGTTGCGCCGGCTCGGCGAGCCAGCCGAGGTGGCCGATGCGGTGGCGTTCTTGCTCAGCGATGCAGCGAGCTACATCACCGGCGAGATCGTCTACGTCGACGGTGGCCGGCGCGCGCTCAACTACACCGTGCCACCCAAGGCGTAGCATCTGCTCATGACCGATGCCCTCGCCCCGGTGACCGGCGGCTGCCTGTGCGGCCGCGTGCGCTACGAAGCGAATCCCACGCACCGCGATGGCTACTATTGCCACTGCCGCATGTGCCAGTTGGCCTTCGGCAACAC
>DATKJN010000080.1:0-2423 GCA_035543655.1 Burkholderiaceae bacterium
CATCGTCGGCGTGAGCAGGCTCACGGTGACGCGGTGCTTGCCCATCAAGCGAAACGCCTCCTCGGGGTCGAACGTGGTGTTGCGGTAGGTGAGCACCGGCAGGCCGCAGAACCATGCCGGCATCAGCACGTCCATCAGGCCGGCAAGCCACGACCAGTCGGCCGGTGACCACATCACGTCGCCCTGCTGCGGCAAGAAGTCGTACATCATCTCGTTGCCCGGCATGTGGCCGAGGATCGAACGGTGGCCCTGCAGCGCGCCCTTGGGTTGGCCGGTGGTGCCCGAGGTGTAGTTGATGAAGGCCGGCGTGTCCGGCGTCAGTGCCAGGGTGTCGTAGGCGTCGCTGGCGCGCGCGAGTCTGTCCCAGAACGGTTGCGTGTCGGCGGCCTGGCCGTCGGTCAAGAGCACCGTCTGCAGTTCCGGCACCCGCTCGCGCACCGCGGCCACCGTCGGCAGGTGCGCGGCGTCGGTGATCAGCGCCTTGGCGCCGCTGTCGCGCAGGCGGTATTCGAGCGCATCGGTGCCGAACAACAGCGAGGTCGGCACCGACACCAGTCCCGCCTTCCAGCAGCCGACGTGCGCCACCGCGGTGGCCGGATCCTGGCCGAGGTAGATCATCACGCGGTCGCCGCGCCGCAGGCCCAGGTGCTCGAAGGTGTGGGCGCATTGGTTGGCCAGGCGCTGGATGTCGCGAAAGCGGAACGTCGCGACCTGGCCGTCGCCGGGCTCGTGCAGCAACGCCGCGCTGTCGGGACGTTGCAACGCATGCCGATCGCAGACCACGGTGGCGATGTTCATGCGCTCGGGCAGCTGCCAGCGAAAGGCGCGACAGATCTCGTCGAAGGTTTTCGCTCGTGTGATCAGCATGGCTGACTCCGCTTCGCGGTCAGCGCTGCGCGCCGACGATGCGGCGCGCGAGCGCGAACCGATGCACCTCCGACGGGCCGTCGTAGATGCGAAACGGCCGGATCTCGCGGTAGATGCGTTGCACGACCGTGTCGGTGGTGATGCCCAGGCCACCGAGCACCTGCAGCGAGCGATCGACCACGCGGCTCAGCGCCTCGGAGCAATACACCTTGCACTGGCTGGTCTCGGTGCGCGCGTGCTGGCCCTGGTCGAGCAACCAGGCCGCGTGCCAGACCGCGAGGCGACAGTGCTGCAGGTCCATCTCGTTGTCGGCCAGCATGAAGCCGACGCCCTCGTGTTCGCCGATCAGTTTGCCGAACGCGTGGCGCCGCCGCGCGTAGTCCACCGCCACGTCGTGCGCGCGGCGCGCGGCGCCCAGCCAGCGCATGCAATGCGTCAACCGTGCGGGCCCGAGCCGCACCTGCGCGTTGCGAAAGCCCTGGCCGATCTCGCCGAGCACGTCGCTCGCCGGCACGCGCACGTCGTGGAAATCGACCACCGCATGGCCGCCCGGCGACACCGCGTCGATGGTGTCGAGCACGCGCACGATCTCGAAGCCCTTGGCGTCGATCGGCACCAGGAACATCGTCGCACCGACGTCTGCGCCGCCGGCATCGATCGTGCGCGCCATCACGATGTTCAACGCCGCGCCTTGCGCGCCGGTGATGAGCCACTTGCGCCCGTGGATCACGTAGTGGTCGCCGTCGGCGCGCGCGGTGGTCTTGAGCAGCGACGGATCGGCACCGGCACCATCGTCGGGCTCGGTCATCGAGAACACGGTGCGGATGTCGCCCGCCACCAGCGGGCGCAGCCAGCGCTCTTTCTGCTGCGCGTTGGCCACCTTGTGCAGCAGGTTGGTGTTGCCTTCGTCGGGCGCCTGGATGTTGAACGCCAGCGGCCCGAGCAGGCTGTAGCCGGCGGCCTCGAAGAACACCGCCATGCCGCGGTGGTCGAGGCCGAGGCCACCGTACTCGACCGGCGCGTGCGGCGACAGCAGACCTTGGGCGCGCGCCAGCGCCACCATCTCCAGCCGCAGCGCGTCGCTCGGGCCGTGCGCGTCCTGGCGCGCATCGTTCTCGCGCGGGATCACGTGTTCGCGCACGAACCGCGTCACTTGCTGCTGCAGATCGACCTGTTGAGCGGTCAGCGAAAAATCGATCATCGGATCACCTCGGGTCCACGCGCGACATCGGCGTCGCGCAGCAGCGCGGCCGCGCGCGCGAACATCGTCGGTATCGCCAGCGCGAAGCGCTCCCACACGTCATCGGGCCGGCGGCCGCTGCGGTGCAGGTGCACGTTCAGGCACGCGATGCTGCCCAATCGATAGCCCGCCAGCGCCTGCCACCACGCCATCGCAGCCGGCTCGGCGCCGTAGCGCACGGCGATCGCGTGCGGCGCCAGCGGGCACAGCGGCCGCCAGTCGGGCAACCAGCTGAGTGGATCGGCCAGCATCATCAGCCAGCCGACATCGAGCAGCGGGCTGCCGATCGACGCCAGCTCCCAATCGATGATGCCGG
>DATKJN010000081.1:0-3829 GCA_035543655.1 Burkholderiaceae bacterium
ACCTCGCGGAAACCATCGCGCACGTGCTGCCGCTGCGCCCGGACGACGCGCCAGGCGACGATGCCGGCCTGGCCGAATGGATCGAGCAGCGCTTGATGCCGTTGCGCGGGCAGCCGCCGCCGGTGCAAGCCGAAGCGCTGCTGCGCTGGTGGCAAACGCTCGATCCGGATCAAGCCTTCCTGCTGATCAAGCTGATCGGCGGCGCGTTCCGCGTCGGTGTGAGCAAGCTGCTGGTGCAACGCGCGCTGGCGCAAGCGGCCGGGCTCGACGCCAAGCTGGTCGCGCAGCGCATGATGGGCTACACCGACGCGCGCACGCTGCCGACGCCCGCGCGGTATGCCGCATTGCTCGCGCCGGCCGATGCGACACGCGCGCTCGAGGGCGGGCAGCCCTATCCGTTCTTCCTCGCACACCAGCTCGACGCCACGCCGGACGCGTTCGATGACCAGCTCGGCCCGTCGAGCGACTGGCTGGTGGAGTGGAAGTACGACGGCATCCGCGCGCAGGCGGTGAAACGTGCCGGCCGCGTGTGGCTGTGGTCGCGTGGCGAAGAGCTGGTCAGCGAGTCGTTCCCGGATGCGCTGCGGCCGCTCGCGGCGCTGCCCGACGGCACCGTGCTCGACGGCGAGCTGCTGGTGTGGCCCGAGGGCGCGACGCAGCCGGCGCCGTTCGCGGTGCTGCAAAAGCGCCTCAACCGCAAGGTGATCGGCGCCAAGCTGCTGGCCGAGGCGCCGGTGCGTTTCGTCGCCTACGACATCCTCGAGGACGCCGGCATCGATGTGCGCACGCTGCCGCAGCTCGAACGCCGCGCACGGCTGCAAGCGCGTGTGTCCGGCACGACGATCCAGCTGTCGCCATTGGTCGATGCCGCCGACTGGCCGGCCTACGCCGCGCTGCGCGAACAGGCGCGTGAGCGTGGCGTGGAAGGCTTCATGCTGAAGCACCGCACGTCGGGCTACGGCAGCGGCCGCACCAAGGCCGAAGGGCTTTGGTGGAAGTGGAAGATCGATCCGATGACGGCCGACGGCGTGCTGGTCTACGCGCAGGCCGGACACGGGCGCCGCGCCAGCGTGTACACCGACTACACCTTCGCGGTGTGGAACCGCACCCCGGCGAGCGCCGAGGAGGCGCAGGCGGCGATCGACGCGATTGCACACCGCGAGCCGGCGCCGAACGGCGATCAGGCGCTGGCGCTGGTGCCGTTCGCCAAGGCGTACTCCGGCCTGACCGACGAGGAGTTTCGCCGCATCGACCGCGTGATCCGCGCCACCACGCTGGAGAAGTTCGGCCCGGTGCGCACGGTGAAGCCCACGCTGGTGTTCGAACTCGGTTTCGAGGGCATCCAGCTCAGCAAGCGCCACAAGAGCGGCATCGCGGTGCGCTTTCCGCGCATGCTGCGCATCCGCGACGACAAGCCGCTGCACGAGGCCGACACGCTCGACGCGCTGCAGGCGTTGATCCGGCAGCAGGTGTAGCGTGCTCGTGGCCCGTGGCGCGATGCGCCTCGGGCGTCGCAGCCGCCGCGCCGCGGACTGCGCTCGACATTCAGCGCTTCACCAGCGGTGCGAATCCGTAGATCAGCGCCGAGCTCGACGCGATGCCGACGATCCAGCACAGCGCGGCGCTCATGACGTTGGGCGCGAGCAGCGATGCACAGGCAGCCACCACCATCGGCAGCGACGCGAAGGCCAGGCACAGCCAGCCGACCGCGGCGTGGCCGCCGCAGGCCCGGCACGCGATTCGCAGCGCCTTCGACGACGCACGCAGCAGCGAGACGGCGGCTTGGCCGCAGTGTGGACACGCCATCATGGTGTCAAGCCCAGGCCGCGGCGAACGGCGCCGCGTGTTCGTCGCGCGTGCCGTGACCGAGAAAGTCGACGATCCAGCGGTTGATCACGTCGGCATGCGTCAGCGGCCCCATGTGGCCGCAGCCGGCCACGTCGATCAGCCGCCAGTGGCGAAAGCGCTGGTGCACGAGCGCCGTGATCTCGGTGAGTGCGGGCCGCGTCTTGCGGCCCCGCATCAGCAGGCCCTGTGCACGGATGCCGCTGAACGTTCCAGCCAGCAGCGGTTCGATCACCGCATCCCACTCGTGCGGATTGGGCGGCAGCAGATCGGCGATCGCCTGGCGCCGTTCCGGCGGGCTCGCATCCCATGCGCCGTCGCCGTTGAAGTAGTCGGTGAAGCGTTCGGCGAGCGACATCCACTCGCCGCGCGCGCTCAGGTGCTTCACGTCGGCATACAGCAGATTCGTCTCCTGCGCGGCCTCGAGGCGGCCGCCGGCCGGCAGCAAGCCGGGCAGCATCGGTTCGTACAACGCCAGATGCGACACGCGGTGGCCCAGCACGTGCGCCGACCACAGCGCGACCGCGCCGCCGAACGAGTGGCCGACGATGCGCAACGGCCCGTCGAGGGCGAGTGCGTCGCACAGCGCTGTCGCCACCTGCGCGGCGTCGGGCAGCGTCTGCGTGCGCCGCGCGTGCCAAGGCGTGGTCTCGCCGTAGCCGAGCAGATTGGGCGCGATGACCCGGAAGTTCTCGCTCAGCGAGGCGACCAGCTTGCGCCACTGGCGGTTGCCACTGACCGAGCTGTGCAACAGCAGCACCGTCGGGCCCTCGCCCGCATCGGTGTAGTCGATACACAGGTGGTTGTGCAACAGCGTCGGCATGGCGTGCTCCTGACGGAGGACTTACGACGAGAACAACAGGTAGTCGGCGGTGTAAGGCACGCGCTCGATCGCACCCAGCGTCGACGGGTCGCAAGTCTTGGCTGGCGCCAGTCCACCGACGGTGTGGATGCGCTGCACGCTGGTCACGTTGGCAAAGCGGCCCGGACCGCCGACCGACTTGGTGCTCAACAGCAACCACGGGATCGCGCTCGCCTGCGGCGCGTCGGCGCGTGCCTTCACGGCGCCGACGATCTTGCTGCCGTCGGCCGCTTCCCAGTGCGGGCCGGCGTAGTGCTTGCCGCTGACCGCGCCGCGCGCATCGAGCAACTCGGCTTCAGGGGCGACGAAGGCCCAGGTCGTGCCGGCCGCGTTGGGCAGTGCACGGCACTCGTAGATCTGCACGCCGCGCGCGCCCACGTGGTCGGACAGCCGCTGCCCCTCGGGCTTGAGCGTGTCCGGCACGGCGGTGCTGCCCAGCGGGCCGGTGCAGGCCGCCAGCACCATCATCGCGGCGGCAAGACAAACAGGGGTCAATCGGTCCATCGTCAGTGTCCTCGGTGGAGCGCCGCGAGCGGCGCCCCGGGTTGTGCGGCATCGCTGCCGCGGCATCACGGTTGCGGCAGGTGCTTGGCTGCGACGGCCTCGCCGATCTGCTTGCCCATCGCCATGCCCACGTCGGTCGAGAAGCGGAAGTGCACGCCTTCGTACACACGCGCAGCCGACACCTCGTTGACAAAATCGTCGATGCGGGTCCAGCGGCGCGTCACGCCCTTGGCCGTGGCGCTGGTGGTGCTGAGTTCGGGCATCGGGCTGCCGCCCAGGTCGACCTTCAGCACGGTGCCGACGGCGCTGGCCAGAATGCTGTGCGCGCTCGGGTACTCCGGGTGCATCGGCGTGTCGATGAACGACGACCAGGTCGCATCCGGTTCGGTGGCGTCGTTGCCATCGAGCTCGGCGTTGCGGATTGCGGTGCTCGGGCGCCAGAAGTTGTAGGCGTACTTGGCATCGAAGACGGCGATCAGCGATTCGTCCATCGCTTGCGACGCGGCGGCGTAGAGGCGCGCATTGCGCAGCACGTCGCGCCCGGGCTGCAGCGCCACCGAACGCAACACGCCGTGGTAGATGGCCGGCAGCGAGTAATCCCAGAAGCGCGCGATCTCG
>DATKJN010000082.1:0-2445 GCA_035543655.1 Burkholderiaceae bacterium
GCCCAGACGCTGGCCAACCTCAACGCAGCCAGCGCGCGCTTGAACGGTCAGCGCGGCGTGCTCGGCATGCTGTTCGGCAACGAACGCGACGCGCAGCGTGTGGTCACCACGCTCGAACGCACCAACGCGCTGCTGGCGCGCCTCGATGGCTTGACCGTCAAGGCCGACACGCAACTGTTCGGCGAACGCGGCGTGCTGCCGGAGGTGCGCGAGGCGGTCGTGCAACTGCGCGGGCTGCTCAATGAGACCGGCGGCAGCTTGAAGAAGGTCGACGCCATCCTGGCCGACGCACAGACCATCGCCGGCAATGCCAAAGACGCCACCCAGGACCTCGGCGCGCTGCGCACCGAGGTCGAGGCCAACCTGCGCAAGATCGAGCAGATGGTCAACGAGCTGAACCGCAAGTGGCCGTTCGCGCGCGAGGTGGAGATCAGGTTGCCATGACACGAGGCCTCGCCGCGATGTGGTTGACCGCCGCTGTTGCCGCGTGCGGCAACAACCCGCCGGCGCCCGACTGGAAGGCCAATGCGCAAAGCGCACTCGAACGCGGCACCAGCGCCTGGCTCGAAGGCCGCACATCGATCGCCGAGCGCGAATTCGGCATCGCGCGCAGCGAGATCGCGCGCACCGGCCGCGCCGACCTGCTGGCGCGCGCCGAGCTGACGCGCTGTGCCGCCCAGGTGGCAGGCCTGCAGTTCGATCCGTGCAGCGGGTTCGAGGCGCTGCGCAACGATGCCGCGCCGGCCGAACGCGCGTACGCCGCCTACCTGGCGGGCCGCGCCACCGCGGCCGACGTCGCGCTGCTGCCCGAGCACCACCGCGCCGCGGCGAGTGCGGCCACGTCAGAAGCGGCCGCGGTGTCGTCGCTGCAAGCGATGAAGGATCCGGTGGCGCGCCAGGTCGCCGCCGGCGTGCTGCTGCAAGCCGGGCGCGCCAACCCTGGCGTGATCGCCGCCGCGATCGACAACGCGTCGGCGCAAGGCTGGCGCCGACCGCTGCTGGCCTGGCTCAAGGTGCAAGAGCAGCGTGCGCAAGCCGCCGGTGACGCCGCCGCGCTGGAGACCATCAAGCGCCGCATCGCGCTGGTCGAGAGCAGCGCCCCACCCCGGCCGTGACGCCGACGGACAATGCCGCCATGGACCCCAACACCGTGAAGCCCGAATCGCTCGCCGCGCAGTCGCTCGGCTGGGTCGACCCCGTGACCAAGGCGATCTCGCCGGCGATCCACGCGTCGACCACCTTCATCCGCGACGCCGACAACCAGTACCGCAATGGCCGCAGCTACGCACGCGCCGACAACCCGGCGTTCGACCAGGCCGAACAACTGATCGCGCAACTCGAGCACGGCGCGCAAGGCGCGCTGTTCGCATCGGGCATGGCCGCCGCGACCGCGGTGTTCCAGGCCCTGGCGCCCGGTGATCACGTGATCGCGCCGAAGGTCATGTACTGGTCGCTGCGCAACTGGCTGATGAACTTCGCCACGCAGTGGGGCCTGCAGGTCGAGTTGGTCGACATGGCCGATCCGGCCGGCGTGCGCAGCGCGCTGCAAGCCGGCAAGACCAAGCTGGTGTGGATCGAAACGCCCGCCAACCCGCTGTGGACCGTGACCGACATCGCCGCCACCGCGGCGCTGGCGCATGCGGCCGGCGCGCGCGTCGCAGTGGATTCGACCGTCGCCACACCGGTGCTGACCCAACCACTCGAGCTGGGCGCCGACCTGGTGATGCATGCGGCGACCAAGTACCTCAACGGCCACTCCGACTTGATCGCGGGCGTGCTGGTCACGAAGGCCGACGACGATTTCTGGAAGCGCGTGAAGACCGTGCGCGCGCAGATCGGCGGCACGCTCGGCTCGTTCGAATCGTGGCTGCTGCTGCGCGGCATGCGCACGCTGTACCTGCGCGTGCGCACGGCCAGCGCCTCGGCGCAGCGCATCGCCGAGCACTTCGCGCAGCACCGCCACGTCGAGGCCGTGCTCTACCCGGGCCTGCGCGACGCACCGGGCCACGCGATCGCGGCCCGGCAGATGCAGGGCGGCTTCGGCGGCATGTTGTCGATCCGTGCCAAAGGCGGCGAAGCCGCCGCGATCGGTACCGCGGCGCACGTGCAGTTGTGGAAGCGCGCCACATCGCTCGGCGGCACCGAAAGTCTGATCGAGCACCGGGCCAGCGTCGAAGGCACGGGCACGCCGGCGCCGCCCGATCTGCTGCGGCTGTCGGTGGGCATCGAACACGTCGACGACCTGATCGCCGACCTCGAGCAAGCGCTGGCGCGCGCACACGGCTGAAACATGAGCCTGATCGCCGACATCGAAGCGCAGGCCGACGACTTCGCGGCCTTGCGCCGCCGCATCCACGCCCAACCGGAGCTCGGCTTCGAGGAGCGCCTCACCTCCGACCTGGTGGCCGAGCGCCTGGCCGCGTGGGGCATCGAGGTCGATCGCAG
>DATKJN010000083.1:0-2226 GCA_035543655.1 Burkholderiaceae bacterium
GGACGCGAACGCCTGCGGTAACTGATCCGGCAACGGCACCATGCCACCTTCGATGTCTACCACCTCGGCCTGCGCCAGATGCGCTTGCCACTCGGCCGCGTGGGGCGATGCAAACGGGTCGTCGGGTGCGCGGATCAACAGCGTCGGCTGGCGGATCGCCGCGACACGGTCTTCCATGCGATACGCGGCCACCGCACGATGGCCGCCTTCGACATCGCGCACCTTCAGTGCATCGAGCACGAACGCATGCAGCAGGTCTGAGCGTCCTCGTGGATACCACGACTGACGCTTGCCCCACATCGCGGTGAGGTGCGCTCCGTCGTCGCGCGGTGCCACCGCATCGATCGGCGGGCGCTGTGCGCGCGCACGCCGGAAGGATTCGTCGGTGAACGGCGTCGACGACAACACCAGTGCGCCTACCCGCGCCGCGTGACGCGCCGCCAGCTCCACTGCGATCACGCCGCCGGTGTGGTGGCCGACCACGTACGTGCGCGCGACGCCCAGCGCATCGAGCAACTGCACCGCTGCCGCAGCCCAGGCTTCGATCGATGGTGCATCGGGCAGCGGATCGGACTCGCCGAAGCCCACCGTGTCCATGGCGATCGCACGGTAGCGTGCGCCGAGCAACGGCAGTACCGCGCGGTATTCGGCCCAGCTGCGCGGTGTCTGGTGCAGCAGCAACACCGCCGGCGCATCGGCATCGCCGCATTCGGCGTAGTGCACTTGCCCGTGCGGCAGATCCGCATAGGCGCGCCGGATCCTCATGCTTGCGGAGCGTCGGGCACGGCTATCGCCGTGGTGTCGGCCGGCGGCCGCCACAAGCCGGCGT
Source organism: Burkholderiaceae bacterium (assembly GCA_035543655.1). Taxonomy (GTDB): domain Bacteria; phylum Pseudomonadota; class Gammaproteobacteria; order Burkholderiales; family Burkholderiaceae_C; genus JAEUPI01. The sequence continues at coordinate 830 of DATKJN010000083.1, forward strand.
GGCGCAGCATGCCGAGCGTGCGCGCGAGCACGTCGCGCCGGTAGGCCGTCACGTCGCGGCCGGCGTAGTCGTAGAAGCCGCTGCCGCTCTTCAACCCGAGCCGCCCCTCCTGCATCATGCGATCGACAATGTCCGGCGCGGCATAGCGCGCACGGTCGATCGAGGCGGCCATCTCGCGGCTCGCGTGGTGCAGGATGTCGCAACCGCCGAAGTCGATGAACTCCACCACGCCAATGGCAGCGAAACGCAGGCCCATGCCATAGCGCGTGGCCAGGTCGATCTCTTCGGCAGTGGCCACGCCCTCTTCCACCATGCGCGCAGCTTCGTTCATGACCAGTGCTTGCAGCCGCGGCACGATGTAGCCCGGCGCCGCGCCGCACACCACCGGCAGCTTGCCGATCGCCTGCATGTGCTCGCGCGTGCGCGCCAGCACGGCGGCGCTGGTGCCCGGGTGTGTGCTCAGCTCGACCACCGGGATCACGTAGGCCGGGTTGAGCCAATGCATGTTGAGAAAACGCTCGGGTCGGCGCACCAACGCGGCCAGCTGCGTCACCAGGATGCTGCTGGTGGTCGACGTGAGGATCGCGTGGTCGCTGCACCAGCCGTTCAGTTGCTCGAATGCGTCGCGCTTGGCCGCCATCGTCTCGGGCACGCCTTCGAACACCAGCTCGGCGTCGCGCAGGGCTTCGGCCGCGCCCCGTGCATCGATGAGCTGCACGCGCTCGGCGATCGAATCGACGCGCTGCGCATCGAATGCACCCAACATGGCCAGGCCCTGCAGGCTCGAGCGGATCTCGGCGTGCGCCTCGTCGCGCAGCGCCTGCCAGGCCTGCGGTGCGCGCGGCTTCAGGTCGATCAACGCGATGCGATGGCCAGCGTAGGCAAACGCGATCGCGATGCCGCGCCCCATGCGGCCGGCGCCGACCGCGGCAAAGCGCGCCATCACGCCTCTCCTTCGTGCAGCAGCCGCTGCAGCCCGGCACGGTCCAGCGACGCGAGACCCAAGGCTTCGAGCGTGCGCGGCCCGCGCCGCAAGTCGCGTCCGAGAATTCCGCCGACCACCGCCAGCAGGCCTTCGCTGACCGGTGCATCGACGCGTGCCCAGCGAGCCACCGACGCGAGAAAGGCCAAGCCCAGCTCGCAGTCTTCGGTGACGTAGCGGTGGTGGTGCAGGTCGATGTGCTCGCGCCAGTCGCCCGACTTCACGAGCTGCTTGTGCGCATCGCCGTACATCCAGCGGTCGCTGAGGTAGTGATCGGCCAACGGGTAGTGCGGCGTGCCGTAGCCGAGTGCCTCGCGCAGCGCGATGCGCTCCTGGTCGAGCCGGTCGGTGACCGCGCGCACCGCGGGCTGGGTGCCTTCGTTGTGGATGTCCCAGCGTTCGAAATGCTGCAGCG
>DATKJN010000084.1:0-4091 GCA_035543655.1 Burkholderiaceae bacterium
CACACGAAGCCATACACACCCATCGCCTTGGCGCGCTCGGCCGGCTCCTGGAACAGGTTCATGATCAGCGACAGCGCCACCGCCGACACCACCGCGCCGCCCAGGCCCTGAACCGCGCGCGCCGCGATCAGCCAAGCCTGCGACTGCGCCAGCCCGCAGGCCAGCGAGGCCAGCGTGAACAGCGTGATGCCGAGCAGGAACAGCTTGCGGTGGCCATAAAGATCGCCGAGCCGGCCGCCGAGCAGCAGGAAGCCGCCGAAGGTGAGCATGTAGGCGTTGACCACCCAGACCAACGAGGTCTCGGTGAACCGCAGATCCGAACGGATCGATGGCAGCGCCACGTTCACGATCGTGGTGTCGAGCACGATCATCAGCACGCCCAGGCACAGCACCATCAGCGCCAGCCAGCGTTTGCGGGAGTCGGTCGTGTGGGTCATCGCGGCATTTTCCGGTTGGTCCATGCCACACGACGAACCAGCAGCGTTTCAATCGACATCGCGGCGCGGCAGGTTGTATCCGCGCCGCGCCGGATGCTCAGGCCTTCTTTTCGTTGAACACCTCGCGTGCGATGCGGAAGCTGTCGAGTGCGGCCGGCATGCCGCAATAGATCGCGGTCTGCAGAAACACCTCCATGATCTCGGCCTGTGTCAGGCCGTTGTTCAGCGCGCCGCGCACGTGCAGCTTGAGTTCGTGCGGCCGGTTCAGCGCGGTGATCATCGCCAGGTTCAGGAAGCTGCGCGTGCGACGGTCGAGCCCGGGCCGCGTCCAGATCTCGCCCCAGGCCATCTGCGTGACCAACTCCTGCATCGGACGGGTGAAGTCGTCCGCGTTCTTCAGCGCGTTGTCCACATACTCGCTGCCCAGCACCTCGCGGCGCACCTTGAGGCCCTTGTCGAACAGTTCCTGGTTCATGGTCGGAATTCCTTGATCGGCGGCAGCGAATGCGAACGGCAGCGCGGCGGCGCTGCCGAGAACCGGCACCGCGCTTCAAACGTTGAGAGATGCGACCGTAGCACGGTCGCGCGGTGTCAGCGCCGCCCCAGCGGCGTGTCGGTGGGCGCGATCACGAAGGCCACGCCGCGTGGCAACAGCTCGGCGCGCTCGCGCTGCAGCGCGTCCACGCGTGCCGGTGGCCCGATCTCTTCGCGCAGCGCCCGCACGAACGCATCGAGCCGGTCCGCCGGGCCGCAGGCATGCATCACGACGCCGCGTCCGACGTTGGCCACCCAGCCGCGCAAGCCATATTGCTGGGCCAGGTGCTGCGCGCTGGCGCGAAACCCCACACCCTGAACGCGCCCGGCGACGCGGATGAACTCGGCGCGGTCGCCGGGGTCGGGGGCATCGAGCGTCGCCATGGCGCAAGCCTATCGCCGGCGCCGGTGCGATGCATCAATGCGGATGTCGCGATGTCAGGAACTCGAGCGCCGCCTGGCGCGTCTGCGGCGAGTTGAGGATGCCCAGGTGCGTGCTGCCGAGGATCGGGTCGAACGCGCCCTGGCCCACCAGATCGAGCTGGCGTGCGCCGCGCAACGTGGCGCTGCGCGAGAAGTCGTTCGGCTTGCCGAACGAGTCTTCCGCCGGCACCGGCGGGAGGATGCCGTCCTGCAGCGGGAAGTACACGAAGCTGGTGTCCGCGTTGCGAACCACCAGGTAGTGGGTCGGCCCCGGTGTGTCGTCGCCCTTGTTCAGGCGCTTGAGGAACGGCGTGTCCGGCGAGCCGAGTTCCACGCACACCTCGCTGCTCGGCGTGAAACCGCCTTGCGAGGGCAGCTGGTAGAAGTTGGCCGGGTTCGGCGAGCAGTTGATGATGCCGTGGTTGGGGCCATCGATCGCGACGAAGCGGCGCACGGTGCGATAGGCATCGTCCTGGCGCAGCCACTCGCGCGTGATCGTCACGCCCAGACTGTGCGCCACGACGTCGACCTGCCGGGCGCCGGTGAATTCGAGCACGGCAGCGACAAAGCGGCGCAGGTCGGGCACGTTGGCGGCGTTGGTGTGCGCGATGCTGGAGCGCCGCGTCGGGTCGGCACCGAGGTCGCACTGGTCGCCCTCGTAGCCGATGCCCCACAGCTCACCCAACCGGTAGCCGCTGTCGGCGAAGAACTGCGCAAACGCCTGCATGCGGCCGAACGGATTGCACGCGGTTGCGAACGGCGTGTCGTTGTTGCCGTGGATGAAGATCACCGGCGTGCGATGCACCGGCCCGGCGCCGCCGAAGCCGATGATCGGCTTGCCGAGCGAGGTGTCTTCGATGGCCGGAAAGCCGGCGGGGAAGGTGGTGCCGACCGTGCCGGCGGCTTGGGCCAGCGTGCAAACGAGCGTGGTCGCGGCGCTGAGCGCGACGCGGCGGATCCAAGAGCGGTTCATGCGGTTTGTCTCCAGGGGTGAACGGTTGGCGCGTCAGTTGAAGAAGCGCTCGACCAATGCGAACTGTTCGGGGGTGTTCAGCGCCGGCGCGTGGCCGCAGTGCGGGAGGGTGACCACCACCGCGCGCGGACCGCGGTTGCGCATCGCCTCCGCCACCTCCGGCAGCAGCAGATCCGACGACTCGCCTCGCAGCGCCAGCACCGGGATGTCGAGTGCATCCCACGCGTCCCACTGCAGGTAGTCGTTCGGGTGCACGGCGAATTGGCGCACCATCGCCGGGTCGTAGTGCGGCGTCACGCGGCCGTCGGGCAGGCGGCGCGCGGAGGTTTCGGTGAGGCGGCGCCACTGCGCATCGCTGAGCCATCCGTAGGGCTTGTAGATGGTGCGAAAGTAGGCCTCGAGCTCACTCACGGTGGCGAACGACTCGGGTGAGCCGGCGTAGGTGAGGATGCGCTGTTGCGCGGCCATCGGCAGCTCAGGGCCGATGTCGTTCATCACCAGCCTGCGGATGCGGCCGCGCAACGCCTGCGCCGCAGCGCGCAGGCCGATCGCGCCGCCCATCGACGTGCCGAGCCAGCAGCAACGGTCGATGTGCAGCTGATCGAGCAGGCCGCAGGCGAGCTGCTCGTAGAACGCCAGGCTGTACTCGCGGTCGGGGTCGGGACTCCACTGGCTCAAGCCGCGGCCGATGGTGTCGGGACAGATCACGCGCCAGCGCTGCGACAAATGCTCGGCGATGTCGTCCATGTCGCGCCCGGTGCGCGCCAGGCCATGCCAGGCCACCACGACCTCGGCATGCGCATGGCCCCATTCGGTCACGTGCAGCTCGCGCCCCGCCACGGTGACGTAGTGCGATGTGGGCCCGCTCATCGCTTGCCGCCTTTCGCCAGGCGCAGGCGCCCGACGATCCCGCTCGGAAAGTGATAGACCGCCAGCACGAACAACACGCCCAGCCACAGCAGCCAGCGGTCGGGCGAGACCAGCTGGCTCAGCACCGGCAGGCCGCCCTCGCCGCCGAGCGCCGCCTGGCCGACCTTCAGCAGGTCCTGCAGGTAGTTCTGCGCGAACACGAACAACACGCTGCCCACCACCGCGCCGTACAGCGTGCCCATGCCGCCGATCACGACGATCAGCAGGATGTCGAGCATGATCTCGAAGCTCAGCGTGGTGTCGGGCCCGGTGTAGCGCAGCCACAGCGCCAGCAGCGCGCCGGCCAGCGTGGCGAACAGCGCGGCGAGCACGTTGCTCAACGTGCGGTACACCACCGTGCGGTAGCCGATCGCCTCGGCGCGGAAGTCGTTCTCGCGGATCGCCTGCAGCACGCGGCCGAACGGCGAGTTGACGATGCGCAGCAGCGCGAGAAACAGCAGCACCACCACCACGAACAGCACGTAGTAGGTGATCAGGCGCCCATCGACGACCACGCCGAGCAACGGGCTCTCGAACGGCTCGAAGCTCGGGCTCAGCAGCGCCGGGTTCTTGAACGTGAGGCCATCTTCGCCGCCGGTCACGTCGGACAGCTGCGAGGCCAGGGTCTGGAAGGCGCTGGCCACCGCCAGCGTGATCATCGCGTAGAAGATCGCCTTCACGCGCAACGAAAACAGGCCGATCAGCAGCGACAGCAGCAGCGACACCGCGAGCGCCGCCGCGACGCCGAGCGCGATCGCACCGAAGGTCGGCGCGATGCGCGTGCTGGCGATCGCGATGCCATAGGCGCCGATGCC
>DATKJN010000085.1:0-3559 GCA_035543655.1 Burkholderiaceae bacterium
CGATGCGGTGGCGCAATCGCTGCAGGCGCTGCGCTGGCTGCAGTCGCAAGGCACCGAACAGGTGTACTTCAAGTACTGCTCCACCTTCGACAGCACGCCCCAAGGCAACATCGGCCCGGTGACCGATGCGCTGCTCGATGCCTTGGAGGGCGAGGGCCAAGGCTTCACGATCGCCTGCCCCGCGTTTCCGACCAACCAGCGCACGGTGTTCAAGGGCCACCTGTTCGTCGGCGACGTGCTGCTGTCCGACAGCGGCATGCGCAACCACCCGCTGACGCCGATGACCGATGCCAACCTCGTGCGCGTGCTGCAGGCGCAGACGAAACGCAAAGTGGGGCTGGTGGCGCACGAGGTGGTCGCGCGCGGCTCGGCGGCGATCCGCGAACGCTGCGAGGCGTTGCGCGCGCAAGGCAGCGGCGTGGCGGTGGTCGATGCGGTCTCCGATGCCGACCTGATGCAGATCGGGCTGGCGCTCGCCGGCCTGCCGCTCGTCACCGCCGGCTCGGGCATCGCCATGGGCCTGCCGCAGAACTGGGTGGCGCGCGGCGCACTCGCGGCCAACCGCCCTGTGCAATCGCTGCCCGCGGTGAGCGGGCGCATGGCCGTGGTGTCGGGCAGCTGCTCGCTGGCCACCCATGCGCAGGTGCGGCACTTCCGCGACAGCGGCGGGCCCGCGCTGCAGATCGATCCGATGGCGCTGGCGGCCAGCGACGACGCCGTGACACGTGCGCTGGCGTGGTGCGATGCACTGCCCGCAGACGGTCCGTTGCTCATCTATGCCACCGCCGAGCCTGCGGCTGTGCAACGCGCGCAGGCCGAACTCGGCGTCGCGCGCGCGGGTGAGCTGGTGGAGCGCGCGCTCGCGCGCATCGCGGTCGGCCTGGTCGAGCGCGGCGTGCGCCGCCTCGTGGTGGCCGGCGGTGAGACCTCGGGTGCGGTGGTGCAGGGCTTGCGCATCACCCAGCTCGCGATCGGTGCGCAGATCGATCCCGGCGTGCCGTGGACCGCCGCACGGTCGCCGGCGGCGGCCAACGAGTGGCTGCACCTGGCGCTGAAGTCGGGCAACTTCGGCAGCACCGATTTCTTCACCAAGGCATTCAAGCCATGACGCAGGACGCGCTGCGTGCCGAGATCTGCCGTGTCGGTGCGTCGCTGCACGCGCGCGGCTACGTGCACGCCAGCGCCGGCAACATCAGCGTGCGCACCGACACCGGCTTTCTGATCACGCCGACTGATGCCTGCCTGGGCACGCTGGATGCTGCGCGGTTGTCCGACGTGAACGCACAAGGCGAACAGGTCGGCGGCGATCGGGCATCGAAGACGCTGGCGCTGCACCGCGCGATCTACGCCGCCGACCCCGACGCACGCTGCGTGCTGCACACGCACGCCACGCACCTCGTTGCGCTCACGCTGTCCGGTGTGTGGAGCCGCGACGACATCGTGCCGCCGATCACGCCGTACTACGTGATGAAGGTCGGCCACGTGCCGTTGATCGGCTACCGCCGACCGGGCGACCCGGCGGTCGCGGACGAGGTGGCGCAGCGCATCGCCCAGGCGCGCGACCGCAAGGCGCCGATCCGCGCCGTGCTGCTCGAGCGCCTCGGCCCGGTGGTGTGGCACCGCACGGTGACCGAGGCGAGCGCGGTGCTCGAAGAGCTCGAAGAGACCGCGCGCTTGTGGCTGCTGACCCGGCCCGCGCCGCTGGGCGACGCGCAGATCGATGAGTTGCGCATCCACTTCGGCGCCGCCTGGTAGCGCCAACCGACACGGATCACACCATGCCCCGTTTCGCCGCCAACCTGAGCATGCTCTACCCGGAGCACGAGTTCCTCGACCGTTTCGCCGCCGCTGCGGCCGATGGCTTCGAGGCGGTCGAGTACCTGTTTCCCTACGCGCACGAGGCGAAGCAACTCGCCACACGCTTGGCCGACCAGGGCCTGCAACAGGTGTTGTTCAATGCGCCGCCGGGCGATTGGGACCATGGCGAGAAAGGCCTGGCCGCCCTGCCGGGGCGCGAGGACGAGTTCCGGCGCTCGGTCGACACCGCACTGCAGTACGCGCAAGCGCTGAAGTGCCCGCGGGTGCACCTGATGGCGGGGTTGGCCCCCGCCGGCGTCGAACGCGCGAAGTTGCTCGACACCTACCAAGCCAACCTGGCGTGGGCGTCCAAGCAGGCGGCGAGTGCCAACGTGCACTGCCTGATCGAGCCGATCAACACGCGCGACATCCCGGGCTTCGTGCTCAACCGGCAGGACGAGGCGCACCGCATCGTGCAAGCGGTCGGCGCGCCGAACCTGAAGGTGCAGATGGATCTGTACCACTGCCAGATCGTCGAGGGCGACGTGGCGATGAAGATCCGCCATTACTTGCCCACTGGCCGCGTCGGCCACCTGCAGATCGCCGGCGTCCCCGAGCGCCACGAGCCCGACCTCGGCGAAGTGAACTACGCGTATCTGTTCGGCGTGATCGACGAAGTGTCGGCGGCCTGCGGCTGGGACGGCTGGATCGGCTGCGAATACCGGCCGCGCCGCGGCGCGGTGAGCGGCGGCACGTCGGCCGGGCTGGGCTGGCGGCCCGCGCCGCGCTAGCGCCGCGCTCGCGCTGCGGGCGTGCTGCTCACGCGCCTTGCGACGGCGCGAGCGCGGTCTCGCGCACGAAGTCCAGCCGATCCTGCCCGAAAAACATCTGCTCGCCGACGAAGCAGGTGGGCGCGCCGAACACGCCGCGCGCCACCGCGGCCTCGGTGTTGGCGATCAGCTTGGCCTTCACGTCGGGGTCGTTCACCAGCGCGAGCAGCGCGTCGGGCTCGAAGCCGGCGGCGCGCAGCGTGGCCGCGAGCACCGCGGGGTCGCCGAGGTTGGCCGGCTCGACCCACATCGCGCGGAACACGGCGTCGACGTACGGCGCGAAGCGCTCGGGCTGCCGCATCTGCAGGCCCACGGCGCCGCGCATCAGCGTCAGCGTGTTGATCGGAAAGTGCGGGTTGAAGTTGAACGGCACGCCGTAGCGGCGCGCGAAGCGCTGCAGGTCGTGGCCCATCCAGCGTCCCTTGGCCGGCACCGTCACCGGGCTCTGGTTGCCGGTGGCCTTGAACACGCCGCCCAGCAGCATCGGCACGTAGTCGACGCGCGCGCCGGTGTCGCGCGCGATGCCCGGCAGCTGCGTGTGCGCGAGGTAGGTGGTCGGGCTGCCGAAGTCGAACCAGAACTCGATGGTTTTCGCGGAAGTGTTTGGCATGACGGTGTCGCTCGAGGCGTGAGACTCGTGGCGATGGTAGCGGTGATCCTCGCGGCAGCACGGCCGGGTAAGCTCGCGTCCATGATCGTCTACGGCATATCCAACTGCGACACCGTGAAGCGCGCCCGCGCCTGGCTCGACCAACGCGGCGCCGCGTACACGTTTCACGATTTCAAGAAAGCGGGCGTGCCGTCGAATCAGCTCGACGCGTGGTTGAAGTCGGCCGGCTGGGAGGCACTGCTCAACCGCAAAGGCACCACCTGGCGCCAGCTCGACGTGGCCACGCAGGCACGCGTCGCAGACGCGAGCTCAGCGCGCGCGC
>DATKJN010000086.1:0-5829 GCA_035543655.1 Burkholderiaceae bacterium
ACAGCTTGGCTTTCACGGCCACCCAGCCGCGGTGCATCGCACCGAGTGCCGAGCCGCCGTCTTCCGGTTTGCCGCCCAGCTGCACCACGTGTGCGCGCAACTGGTCGGCAGCGGTCGCGCACTCCGACGATCGCGCCAGCAAGTTGGACCGCAACGAGCTCGACTTGGCTTGCTCCGCGCTCACGCGAAAGCCGTACTCGCCGTCTTTGCAGGTCTCGATCAGATCGTTCAGCGTGTCAATCACTTCGGACGATTTGGTGACGTTCATGATGTCTCATACCCTTCAACTGGCCATGCAGTGGTTGAACGGCATGTCCCACGCTGCCATGCCGGCGAACCCCATGCCGGCAGGTTGCGTGCCCGTCGGCACACGCTTGCTTGCACGGCACGCGCGTTGCCGAGATTGACCATGTCAGACGTGCGTGGGGAAGCGCCGCTGCATCTCGTGGACACGACGATGTTCTGGAGCTCGCATGGTGGCGGCGTGCGCCGCTACCTGCTGGCCAAGCGCGCGCAACTCGTGCGCGAGGGACATTGGCGTCACACGCTGGTGGCACCGGGTGCGCAAGGCGACGGCATGGTCGACTGTGGCGGCGTGCCGCTGCCCTTCAGCGGCGGCTATCGCGTGCCGTGGCGGCGCGCCGCAGCGGCGCGGCTGATCGCCTCGCAACGGCCCGACGTGATCGAAGCGGGCGATCCGTACCGCTTGGCCTGGGCGGCGATCGATGCGGCGCGCTGGTGCGGCGTGCCGGCGGTGCTGTTCTTCCACAGCGACGTCGCCACGCTGGCGGCGCACACCATCGCGCGCCGCCCGCTGCTCGGCCCGCGGCGGTCGCAAGACCTGGCGCATCGCGCCGAGCAGCGCATCAACCGCTACCTGAGCCGCCTGTGCGACCGTTTCGACGTCGTGCTCGCGCCCAGCCGCACGATGCAGCATCGTTTGCAGGCGCTCGGCGTCACGCACGTGCAGATGCAGCCGCTGGGCGTCGACACGCGGGTGTTCTCGCCGCATGCGCGCGACGAACGCTGGCGCGGGTCGCTCGGCCTGCCGGCCGACGCCCGGCTGCTGTTGTACGCCGGCCGTTTTGCGCCCGAGAAGAACCTGCCGCAGCTGGTCGAGGCGGTGCAGCGCCTGGGGCCACGCTACCACCTGCTCGCGCTCGGCGCAGGACCGCAGCCGCCGTCCGGCGAGCAGGTGCACGTGCTCGACTTCGAAGCCGCGCCCGCCCAGGTGGCCAAGGCGATGGCCAGCGTCGATGCGTTCGTGCACGCGGGCGACCAGGAGACCGGTGGCCTGGCGGTGCTCGAGGCCATGGCCTGTGGCACGCCCGTGGTGGTGCGCGATGCCGGTGGGCTCAGCGAGACCGTGGCCGACGGCTGCGGGCTCGCCGTCGATTCGAGCCGTCCGCACGATTGGGCGGAGGCGATCGCCGAGGTGTTCGTCTCCAACCGCGCCAGCGTGCACGCCGCACTGGCGCGGGCGCGCAGCCACGACTGGACGCTGGTGCTGGCGGCGTTGCAGCGCCGCTATGCGCGCGCGATCGAACGCCGGCAGCAGTTCCGCAACGCGCGCTGAGATGAATCCGCTCGACACTGTGCCGGCGGCCCAGGACAACGGCTACGCCATGAGCGTGACGGTGCATGACGTGGCCCCGGCCACGCAGGCGCGCTGCGAGGCGCTGCTCGCCGAGCTCGAGCACATCGCGCCGCTGTCGTTCACGCTGCTGGTGGTGCCGTACTACCACGGACAAGCGTCGAACGCGGCGTTCGAGCGTTGGATCCACCGGCGCCTGCAGCGCGGCGACGAGCTGGCCTTGCACGGGCTGACGCACACCGACGACGGCCCGCCGCCGCACAACTGGTTCGAGCGTGTGCGCCGCCACTGGTACACCGACGACGAGGGCGAGTTCGCCGCCCTCGACCGCGTCGAGGCGAACCGTCGGCTGAAGGCCGGCCGGCGCTGGTTTGCGCGCCGCGAGTGGCCGGTGCGCGGCTTCGTCGCGCCGGCCTGGCTGCTCAGCGAGGGCACGTGGACCGCGCTGCTGCGCCAGCCGTTCGGCTACACCTGCACGCGCACGTCGCTGTTCGCCCTGCCCTACGGCATGGCCGACGAGCCGGTGCGCGTGCTGCATGCGCGCAGCATCGTCTACAGCACGCGCGCGGCCTGGCGCCGTGCGGTGTCGCGCCCGTGGAACGCCCTCGTCGCGTACGAGGAGCGGCGCCGCGGCTGGATGCGCTTCGAGCTGCACCCGAGCGATGTCGAGCACCGCGCGGTGCGCGAGTCCGCATTGCGCCTGGTGGCCCAGGCGGTCGATGAGGGTCGCGAGCCGCTCACGCTCGGCACCATGGCCGAACGGCTGCACGACACCGCGCTGCTCGCGTCCTGACCGATCGAGCCCACCTCAGTTCACCATCAGCACGGCGGTCGCGCTCACCACGCCGATGGCGGCGCCCACGGCCACGTCGCTCGGATAGTGCAGCCCCAGCACCATGCGCGAGGCGGCAATCAGCAGCGCGAACGGTCCGACCGCCCACACCGCCCACGGATAGTGGTAGCCCAGCACAACGGCGAACGACACCGCATGCAGCGTGTGGCCGCTGGGGAAGCTGAAGTCGTCGAGGGCCGACGTGCACGCGCGGATGCCCGGGCACGCCACGAAGGGTCGCGGGCGGCAGGTGCGCTGCTTCACGTAGCGATAGATCGCCAGATTGAGCAAGCCGACACCGGCCATCTGCAGCGCGCACGCGGTGCCGGTGGGTCCGCCGACGAGCGGCAGCAGCGCGATCAGCGCGTACCAGGCCGGCCCGTCGCCGAGCCGGCTGGCCAGCAGCAAGGCCAGCAGGCCGGGCGGCCAGTTGGCGATGCGGTGGCAGGCGCGCGCCCAACGCCGGTCGCGGTCGACCCAGCGTGCGCGCGTGCGCTCAAGCCAGACTTGCATGGCCGAAACTCTCGATCGGCTGCGCCAGTTCGGCCAGCCGCAGCTCGAACCGGTGCAGCACCGGCTCCCAATCGTTGGCCAGCGCGGTCTGCCGCGCGCGGGCGCGCAACGCGCCGAGATCGCTCGCGGCGGCCCGGCACGCCGCCTGCACGAACGCCGGGTCGTCGCCGGCGCGGGCCAGCAGGCCGTTGCGCCCGTCGCGGATCAGTTCGCCGGCCGCAGCGGCATCGAACGCCACCACCGCGAGTCCGCTGGCCAGCGCCTCCAGCGTGACGTTGCCGAAGGTCTCACTCAGGCTCGGGAACAGAAACACGTCGGCGCTGGCGTAGTGGGCCGCGAGTTCGCTGCCGCGCTGCAAGCCGACGAAGTGCACGTGGGGATGGCTCGCCTGCAGGCCTCGACGCAACGGGCCGTCGCCCACCACCACCAGGCGGGCATCGGGCCGGTGCGCGAACACGGCGTCGAACGCGCGCAAAACGAGCGGCACGTTCTTCTCCGAGGCCAGGCGGCCCACATAGAGCAATACCGGCGCGTCATCCGCGGCGTTCCAGTGGCGGCGCAGTTCGGCACTGCGGTGCTCGGGCGAGAACAGCCGCGCATCGACACCACGACTCATCACCTCGACGCGCTGCAGGCCGTGCTCGGTCAACTCCACCTGCAGCGCGCGGCACGGCACGAAGGTGGCCGCGGTGCGGTTGTGGAAGGTGCGCAGATAGTGCATCACCAGGCCGCGCGCGAACGCAAACCCGTAGTGCTGGCAGTACACATGGAAGTTGGTGCGGAAGTCGCTGGTCACGGGCACGTCCAGGCTGCGCGCCGCAGCGACCGCCGCGCGGCCGAGCGGCCCTTGCGTCGCCACGTGCACCACCTCGGCGGCGAAATCACGCAGGCCGCGGCGCAGCGTCGACGCGGTGGCCAGGCCCATGCGCAGATCGGGATACATCGGGATGCGCATGCCGCGGGTGCGCCACTCCTGCGTCTCGCGCGCCGTGCCTTCGCCGCTTTGTGCCGGGCGCACCAGCAGGACCTGATGCCCGGCCCGCCGCATGTGGCGCACGCAACGCTGCACGGTCAGTGCGACGCCGTTCACTTCCGGCGGGTAGGTTTCGGTGACGTAGGCGATGCGCATGGCTTGGCGGCGGCGAGATGCGCGTCAACAGGAACGATCGGCGACGCGCGCAGTTGCCGCGGCGCTCATGCAGATCTCCGCGTCATCGGCGACTGATCTTCGTTGCGATGCGGCGTGGCCGGGCTCGGCAATTGAGACTCCCGTGCGGCGTGCTCGCCACCGACACGCGCCGGCGCACCGTCGCCGTCGCCGAGCGCGCCTTCGACATACAGGCGCTGCACCAGCAGCATCATCACCACCATCAGCGGCACCGCGAACACCACGCCGAGCGGGCCGAACACCACGCCGAACACGATGACCGAGATCAGGCCCAGCGCCGGCGGCAGTGCGATCGCCCAGCGCTGAGCGATCGGCTGGATGACATAGCCCTCGACCTGCTGCACCACCAGGCATATCAGCACGGCGTACAGCGCCTGCATCTCGCCCTGCGTGAACGCCAGCAGCACGATCAACGCGCCCGCGCCGAAGGTGCCGAAGAACGGAATGAACTCCAGCACGCCGGCGATGATGCCCAGCGGCACGGCCAGCGGCATGCCGATCGCCGCCAGGCCAGCGGCGGTCATCACGCCCACCGCGAGCATCGCGATGCCCTGCGCCATCAGCCAGCGCGACAGTCCGATGCCGGCATCGCCCAGCGCGCGATTCGCGCGTGCGCGGTGGCGATACGGCACCAGGTGCAGCACGCCGCGACGGTACAGGTCGGGATCGGCGGCGAGATAGATGCCCACCACGAGCATCAACACGGCCGAGCCGATGGCACCCACCGCATTGCCGAACAGACCGGCGACGCGGGTCCACTCCAGATCGCCATCGGCCTCGCGCCACCATTGCAGCAACCACAAGCCGACCGAGTGCGAGTTGAGCCAACGCGTGATCGCCTCGAGGCCTTTGGGCAGCGCCACGCGCAGCGCACCGAATTCCTCCGACACCGGCTCGCCGAGCAACCAGATGCCGATGCAGATCGTCAATGCCAGGCCGATCACCAAGGCAGCCAGCGCGACGCGGTGGCTGAGGCCGACCGCTCGCTTGATCATTGACGAACCGCTGCGCAGTGCCACGCCCACCAACACGCAGCCGAACGCCAGCACCACCACTTCGCGCAGGTGAACGATCAGCAGCGCGAGCAGCGCGATCGCTGCCACGATGAGCACGCGGCCCACGAAGCCCGGCCCCGCCCAGCGCGGTGGGGCGAGGGCAGCAAACGAAGTCGGTGATTCATCGGAGAGCATCTGCCTCCCGAGGGCATCGCCCGTGCCTGCCTCGACTTGCTGCATCGGCGCGGCGCGGCAACGCTTGCAGCAAAGCTTGCCGCGATGCAAGCGCTCGGAGCCAGCTGAATGAACCCGTTGGTTCGCGACGATGCAGGGCACGCTTCTTGATCCACCGCGGCGTCATTCCTTCGAGGCTCACCATGCCGCTTGATGCCGCAGGCCCGGTCGCCGACAGCATCGCGACTCTGACGCGCGTGCTGTTCATCGGCGCAACGCTGGTGTTCGCGGCGGTGATGCTGCTGCTGTGGCTGGCCGTCGCGCGATCTCCCCGACCGATCGCGCCGCGTGTGTGGCTTGTCGGAGGCGGCGTGGTATTCCCGGTGCTGCTGCTCGTGCCGCTGCTCATCGACAGCGTGCGCCGCGCCCACGCGTTGACGGCGCCCGCGCCGGCCGACGCGCTGCTCATCGGCGTGACCGCGCGCATGTGGTGGTGGGAGCTGCGTTATCCCGATCCGGCCGGCGGCGTCGGCATCGTCACCGCCAACGAGCT
>DATKJN010000087.1:0-5477 GCA_035543655.1 Burkholderiaceae bacterium
CCCCCGACCGAAGGGGTCTGGACTCGGCGATCCGTTGCGGTTGTTCACGCCTGCGCTCGCCGCGCTCACTCATACTGCGCGCTGCTTCCCACCACCTCCCGTCATGAGCCCGCAGGCCTTGCTCAAGCGCTTCTACACCGCGTTCTCGACGCTCGACGCGCGCACGATGCAGAGTTGCTACGCGCCGCATGCGCAGTTCGAGGATCCCTTGTTCGCGCTGCAAGGCGCCGAGCAGATCGGCGCAATGTGGCAGATGGTGTGCCAAACCATCCGCAACGGTGGTCAGGCGGTCTGGCGGCTGGAAACGCATGAAGTCGAAGCCGCCGGCGGCGAGCGCGGCAGTGCGCGCTGGGAGGCCCGCTACCGTTCGGGCGCCGCCGGGCGCATGGTGCACAACGTGGTCGAGGCGGAGTTCACGTTCGAAGAGGGGCTGATCGCCACACACTCTGAGAGCTACGACTTCTGGCGCTGGTCGCGCCAGGCGCTGGGTTCCACCGGTTTGATGATGGGCTGGACGCCGATGCTGCGCAACCAGGTGCGACGCCAGGCGCAAGGCAAGCTGGAGCGCTTCCTCGCGCACCGGGCAGCCGCCACGGCACAGCCGCAAGCCTGAGAAGCCGCCGCGCCCCGCGGCGAACTGGGTGTGCATCGCGGGCCATTTCGGCCCTCGCGGTCGTCGCACTTGCACCTACCATCCGCGCACCGCGCACAGGGGGACTCTCATGCCTGGCTGGCTGCTTGCGCTCGACCGCTACTTCCCGATCCGCTACGCGTTCTGGCTGTTCTGCGTTGTCGGCACGTTGCTGAGCGCATTCGTCTGGGTGGCGTTCCAGCAATGGGGCTGGGTCACGCTGCTGTTCGCGCTGTTGGTGGCGATCGGCGTGCGTGATTCGCTGCAGACCCGGCGCGCCGTGTTGCGCAACTACCCCGTCATCGGGCATTTGCGCTTTCTGCTCGAGTTCATCCGCCCCGAGATCCGCCAGTACTTCATCGAGAGCGACAACGAGGCCCACCCGTTCTCGCGCCAGCAGCGCTCGTTGGTGTACCAACGCGCCAAGGGCGACCCGGACAAACGTCCGTTCGGCACGCAGCTCGACGTCGGGGCGCAAGGCTACGAATGGATCAACCACTCGCTGATGCCCACGCGCGTGCCGTCGCACGACTTCCGCGTGCTGATCGGCGAAGGCCGTGCGCAGCCGTATTCGGCCAGCGTGTTCAACATTTCGGCGATGAGCTTCGGCGCGCTCAGCGCCAACGCGATCCTTGCGCTCAACGGCGGCGCGCGCCGCGGCGGCTTCGCCCACGACACCGGCGAAGGCTCGATCAGCATGCACCACCGGGTGCACGGCGGCGACTTGATCTGGGAGATCGGCTCGGGCTACTTCGGCTGCCGCCGTGACGACGGTTCGTTCGACGCCGAGCGCTTCCAGGCCAGCGCCCGCGATCCGCAAGTGAAGATGATCGAGGTCAAGTTGAACCAGGGCGCCAAGCCCGGGCACGGCGGTGTGCTGCCGGGCCCGAAGGTCACGGCCGAGATCGCCGCCGCGCGCGGTGTGCGGATGCACGTCGATTGCCTGTCGCCGGCCCGGCACAGTGCGTTCAGCACGCCGATCGAGCTGATGCAGTTCATCGAACGGCTGCGCGAGCTGTCGGGCGGCAAGCCCACCGGCTTTAAGCTGTGCATCGGCCATCCGTGGGAGTGGCTGGCGATCTGCAAGGCCATGCTCGAGACTGGCATCACGCCGGACTTCATCGTCGTCGACGGCGCCGAAGGCGGCACCGGCGCCGCGCCCCTGGAGTTCACCGATCACGTCGGCGCGCCGCTGCAGGAGGGCCTGCTGCTGGTGCACAACACGCTGGTCGGCCTGAACCTGCGCGGCCGGATGCGAATCGGCGCCGCGGGCAAGGTGGTGAGCGCCTTCGACATCGCACGCGTGATGGCACTCGGTGCCGACTGGTGCAACGCGGCGCGTGGATTCATGTTCGCGCTCGGTTGCCTGCAGGCTCAAACCTGCCACACCGGCGCCTGTCCCACCGGGGTGTCGACGCAGGATCCGCTGCGCCAGCGCGCGCTGGTGGTACCGGACAAGATGGAGCGGGTCTATCGCTTCCACCAGAACACGCTCGAGGCGTTGCGCGAGCTGGTGCAGGCCGCCGGCCTGGAGCATCCGAACCAGATCCGCGCCACTCACATCGTGCGCCGCGGCGGCGAGCGCGAGGTGCGCCTGCTCGCCAACCTGCTGCCGTTCGTGCAGCCGGGCGAGTTGCTGGCCGGCATGCGCGGCGAGGTGCCCTGGCCGCACCCGGTGTTCGAGCTGTACTGGCCGCGCGCCCAGGCGCACAGCTTCGCGCCGGCGATCTGACGCGCCACGGCGCGGCGTTGTTGCCCCTCGATCGCGGGGCATGCGCTCTCATGCTTGAGGGGTGCGCCATTTGACACACGCCGCAACAATTCGTCACCTGCACGGTGTTCCTCGTGCGGAAGTGACCATGAGCCGCATCGTCCTCATCGCCCGCGATCCCGCCCTGGCGCTGCAATGGCGCAGCGAGCTGTCGGCCGACGGTGCGCATGAGGTGGTCGCGGTCACCAACGGCGCTCGCAGCGCGCAAGCGCTGCTGCAAGCGCACCGGCCGCAACTCGTGGTCTGCGACCTGCGGTTGATCGATGGCACTGCGCTGGCTATGATCGAATGGCTCGGTCTGCAACCGCAGCGTCCTCTGGTCATCGCCTTGGCACGCGATGACGCCGAGCCGCTGCTGCTGGAGTCGCTGCGCGCCCGTGCCGACAACGTCTGCATCGTCAGGGACGGTGAATCCGCCCTGCGCGCGTGCATCGATCAGACCCTGCGTGGCGAGACAGCGCTCACCCGGCCGGTTGCCCGCGCGCTGCTCGATCACTTCGAGCGCAGCCATGCCCAGCTGCGCGGACGCGGCGCCATGGTGGGGGGCGAGGAAAGCCCGCTCGGCCTCGAAGCGCCCCAGCGCGAACTGCTGATGCGCCTGGCGGCGGGCTACGAGCTCGAGCACCTGGCCAAGGCCCAGACGGTGGCCACGCGTGCGCTCGGGCAGCGCTTGCGCACCATCGTGCGCAAGCTGCAGTGGGACGCGCGCGCCGGGTCGCTGACGCTGCAGCTGTCCTGACGCCGCCGGACTCGCTCGCCCTCGGCTAGGGCTGCGGCACGGTGTCGACGAAGCTCTTGCGCGCCGCCAGCTTGTCGTACAGGCGTGCGACGTTGGAGTGCTCGGCGCGCCAGTCAATGTGCGCGAAGCGGAAGTCGAGGTAGCCCAGCGCACAGCCAACGGCGATGTCGGCCAGCGTCATGTGCAGGCCCGTGCACCACGGTTTTTCGCCGAGGCCGCGCGCAATCGCCTTCAGCGCGGCATGCACGCGGGTCATGTTGCGGTCGATCCAGGCCTGCGATCGGGCTTCGCCGCGCGGTGGCCAGTTGGCCTCCAGGCGCGCAGCGATCGCCGCATCGAGTACACCATCGGCCAGCGCCTCCCAGGTGCGCACCTCGACACGTTCGCGGCCCGTGGGCGGAATCAGTCGCCCCACCGGAGACAGCGTGTCGACGTACTCGACGATCACGCGCGAGTCGAAGATCGCTTCCACGCCTTCCACCACCAGGCAAGGCACCTTGCCCAGCGGATTGGACTTCAGCATGTTGTCATTGCCCCAGACGTCTTCGAGCACGTACTGGTAGTCCAGCTTCTTCTCCGCCATGACGATGCGCACTTTGCGCACATACGGGCTGGTGTTCGATCCGATCAGCTTCATGGGTGAGTGGCGTCGCTAGCGTGGCGGATTCTAGCGACCCGGCCACGCACAGGCGCCCGCCCACTTCGGTGTTCACCCTGCATCCTGCGTGTGGGGCACTCCACGTTTGCCCGGGGAGCGCGCTGGCACCTCAAGTGCTGAAGTCGACCTGCGCGGGCCGGCCCGGCAGGCTCAACGTGGCACTGGCCGGCGCACTGCGCGCGATCACCCGACCCGCACGCACCACCGCCAAGCGCGGTGCGCGCAGCCGGATCGCCTCCACCGGCGAACGCGCTTGCAGCAGCACACAGTCGGCGCGACAGCCTTCGGACACCCCATAGCCATCGAGGCCCAGGATGCGCGCTGGCACGCTGGTCACGGCGTCGAAGCAGGCCTGCATTTGTGCGGCCGAGGTGAGCTGGCCCACGTGCAGTCCCATGGCCGCGACCTCCAGCATGTCGGCCGACCCGAGCGCATACCAGGGGTCCATCACGCAGTCGTGGCCAAACGCCACCGGCACGCCGGCGGCCATCAACTCGGGCACCCGTGTCATCCCGCGCCGTTTGGGGTAGGTGTCGTAGCGCCCCTGCAGCGTGATGTTGATCAGCGGGTTGGCGATCGCATTCAAGCCGGCTTCGGCCATCAGCGCGATCAGCTTGCCCGCGTAGGCGTTGTCCATCGAGTGCATCGACGTCAGATGCGAGCCCGTCACGCGGGCGTGCAGCTTCAGGCGCTGCGTCTCGAACGCCAGCGTCTCGACATGTCGCGACGCCGGGTCGTCGGTTTCGTCGCAGTGCATGTCCACGCGCAGCCCGCGCTCGACGGCCAGCTCGCACAGCAGCTTCACGCTGGCCGCGCCGTCGGCCATCGTGCGCTCGAAGTGCGGGATGCCGCCGACGACATCGACGCCGAGATCGAGTGCTCGCTTCAGGTTGTCGAGCGCGCCCGGCGCACGCAGCACGCCGTCTTGCGGGAACGCCACCAGCTGAAGATCGAGATAGGGTTTGACCTGCTGCCGCACCTGCAGCAGCGCCCGCACCGCGAGCAGGCGCGGGTCACACACATCCACATGCGAACGGATCGCGAGCAGCCCCTTGGCCACCGCCCAGTCGCAATAGCGCAGCGCGCGCTCGGCGATCGCTTCTTCCGTCAGCAGCGGCTTCAGCTCGCCCCACAGCGCGATGCCTTCGAGCAGGGTGCCGCTTTGGTTCACGCGCGGCTGCCCATGGCTCAGCGTGGAATCCATGTGAAAGTGCGCATCGACGAACGGCGGGCTCACGAGCCACCCCTGCGCATCGACCTGTTCAACGCCTTCAGGCGCCCGCAGCGACGGCCCCACTTCAACAAAGCGGCCGTCGCGCGCCAGCAGGTCGATACCGCGCCGCCCGTCCGGCAGCGTGGCATTTGTGATCAGCAGACTGTTCACTTCGTGCCGAAGATGCGATCGCCGGCGTCGCCCAGACCCGGCACGATGTAGCCGTGGTCGTTCAGCTTCTCGTCGATCGACGCGGTGTAGATCGGCACGTCGGGATGGTGCGAGTGAAAGTTCTGGATGCCCTCGGGGGCCGCCAGCAGGCATACGAAGCGGATCGACTTCGGGCGCGCCTCCTTCAGGCGATCGACCGCCGCCACCGCCGAATTGCCGGTGGCCAGCATCGGATCGAGCACGATCGCGTCGCGTTCGTTCATGCCGTGCGGCATCTTGAAGTAGTACTCCACC
>DATKJN010000088.1:0-6196 GCA_035543655.1 Burkholderiaceae bacterium
TTGGTGTTGCCGATGCCGGCGATCAGATACAGCGACGACGCGAACGCGGTGTTGCGGCCCCAGAACACCTCGCCGGGCAGGATGTTGTAGCCCGCCGAAAGGTTGTAGTACTTCAGCGTCTCCTCGGGCTGCGCAAAGATGCCCCCCGGCAGGATCTGGCGGAAGCTCTCGTCGCTGACCTTGGTCTGCGCGTACACGGCGTGCACGAAGAAGTCTTCGCTGATGTGATAGCCCAGACGCACGCCGGTGACCAGACTGGAGCCGAAGTTCTGCATCGCGTAGGTGCCGACGTAGGCGCCGATCTCGAAGTCCTTCGACGGGTATTTCGGCAGCTTGACCTCGCGCCGATCGACCTGCGGCTGGATCACCTGCTCGTTGCTCGGTTGCTGCGGCGTCGTGGTTTGCGCGGCGCACCAGGTGCAGGCGCCGATCAGCGAGAAGGCAGCAACGAAGGGGCGCATGGAGCGATCCTCAAGGGGTCCAGAAGAAGAACGCCAGGCCCAGCGTCCAGGCCCGGTATTCGGCGGTGCGCGTGTCGCCCACGAACGCGGTGTACAGCGTGTAGTCGGCGCGCGCGATGAAACGATCGGTCAGGTAGTAGCGCAATCCGACCGATGCGTTGGAGAGTTTGGCGTCGGTGGGTTGCGCACCCACCAGCGTCGAGTTGGGCAGGTTCTTGAAGTTGCCGAAGCCCACCGAGAAGAACGGCGACAGTCGCACGTCGGACAGCGGTTCGGCCAGCAGATTGATGTGCCAGATGTCGGTGCCCGAGAACGTGCCCTGCACCTGGCCGAGCGTGCCCTCGAGGTGCAACGTCTCCGACAGCCGATAGCTGCCCCACACCTTGAGCATCGGCTCCTTCTTGAACTCGCCCCACGCAGCGCCCAGCTGCAGCCGCCGCGCCTGGTAGTCGGCGAGCGTCGGGTCGGCGAACGACTTGGGCAGCCCCGCTTCCGTGAAGGTGTTGACCAGCTGCGAGCGGTGCACCCAGCCTTCCTTGCCGCCTTCGGTGCGCACCTTGTACCAGTCGGTCGAACGCAGCTGCACCTCGACCCACTCGTCGCGCGCGACCACGAAGAAGACCGGAAAGCCCCTTCCGGGGCCTGTGTGCATCTCGAGGTAGGGATCGGCCACGCGCAACCGCTCGGGCTCGTCGGCCGCTCGCGCGGACGGCGCTCCCAACAGGCTCAGCATCACGATGGCCAGGCATGTGGTGATGAAGGTCGCAAGCTCCCGGCACCCCAGGGCCCGGTTCGCCAGGAGCGGTTTCATTGGCTGTTGCAGACGGGGCCCGGTGTGAAGCCGAATGTGGGATCGCTGAACTCGTCGCTGCCGCTGGGTGACGGGTTGTTGATCCAGTACTGGATCAGGCGCGCATCGGCATCCTGTGCGGACTCGAACACCAGACCGCCGCCATGGAGCACGCCGTTGACCATCGGCTTGGCGAGGATGCGCGATGTCAGCGGCGAACCGAACACCACCTCACCCTGCGCCGAATAGAAGTTCTTGTACATGTCGCTGGCCCGGATGATGTCCGCTGTGTTGGCCGGATTGGAGAGGTCGATCGGCTGCGCGTTGGGTATGACACGAAAAGCGCCACCCGTGCCGTTGGCGTTGTCGTGGCAACCCGACGCCGCGCAGGTGTTGATCGCCGTCGTGCCGTTGGCAAAGCGGATCGGCAGCGGCTTCAAGAACACCGGGAACACGCAGGTCTGGAAGTAGGAGAACCGCAGCCGCTGGTTGCCGGAGAGCGTCGGATTGGACAGGGTGTTGGGGTTGTCCAGCGGGTTGTCGTTGCCGCCGCCGCATGATGCAAGCCCCAAAACGGCGAAGGCCGCTGCGACGGTGCGGCGCACCGTCGCAGCGGACCGCCGGGTCCGCTGCGTCTGTTCTGTCATCGTCTGTTCGTCCTCGCGTTGGCGCTCTGCACGCTGCAGCCTGCCGCGATCCAGCTGCTGATGGTGTTGTAGTTGGCGCTGCCCACCGGCAACGGCACCGCTGCCAAGGCGGCACCCGACGGGTGCGGCGCGGTCGACGGACGCGACAGCAGGTAGTTCGATGCCGGGTTGCAGGTGTCCGACACCATCGTCAGCGTGACGTTGAGGTCACCCTCCGGGCTGCCGGTCAGCACGAAGCGGTTGCCCTGGAACGACGTGCCAGCGGCCACCGTCGAGCCCGGGACACCGCCCGCCTGGTGGCAACTGGCCGCGCAGTTGGCCGACAGGATCGGATGGATCGTGGTGTTGAACACCGTCTCGCTGAGCGGGTTGGCCGCCATCGCGCCGGAGTCGAACGGGTTGTTGAAGTACTGTCCACCCAGGTCCATCCACTCGGTGACCAAGCGCAACTCAGCCTTGTTGAGCATCGTCGCGTGGTCGGGCGCAGTGCCCGGCGGATTCGGATGCGCCGTGCGCGCCTCGGCACCGGCCTTCAACTCCTCGCCATAGAGGATCTCGCCCAGGCGGCTGCCACGCGTGATGCCCACCGCGTTGCCCCCCATCGTCTCGACCAGCGGCACGCCGCGCACGACCTCGGGCACGCCCTCGCGGACTTCGATCTGCGGCAGGCCGGTGACCGAGTCGATCACCGGGTCGCCGACCATCAGTTCCTCGTACGACGTGACGCGGCCGGTGCCCGACGTGGTGGCACGCAGGTCGAGGCGCGCCGGGTCGGTGTGGCAGTTGACGCAGGTGTTGGCACCGCGGTTGCGCGTCCAGATCGGCGCCACGTGCTGGGCGTAGTTGATGATGCCGTTGACCGGCACCAGCGTCGCCAGGTCATCGGCGGCGCTGGCGTTGCCGGTGTAGCGGATCTGCAGCGACGCACGCGCCACACCGCCGGCGGCCGGGTTGGCCCACACGTCGTTGGACACCATGTCGCCCTGCAGCTGCAGCGCGCTCGGGTCGAGGCGGGTGCGCGTCGAGGCCATCGTCTCGCCCTGGTTCGGCACCATGCTGGGCAGCCAGGCGGCCGGGCGGGTGGCCGGGTCGACCAGCGGGCCGGAGTTCAACGACGCACCACGGCGCGGGCTGTGGCAGCCGTCACAGGTGCGGCGCTCGCCGGGGCGAACCTGGATCCAGTTCAAGTGGGTCTGGATCGCGCGGCCCTTGGCGTCGACGATCGCCAGCGCCAGCGGCGTGTCCGCCGGCACGTGCAGCTTGAACGAACCATCGGGTTCGACCGGCGCGTAGCCGAGGATCTTCTGTTGTTCGAACTCGGTCTCGCCGATCGCCTCGCGACCGCCCATCATGTTGGACGGCGGGGCCACGGCACGGATCGCGCGCACGAAACGCGCCGGCGCACACTGATAGGCCGGATCCGCCGGATCCTTGATGCGGCGCAGGTCGGCCACCGAGTTGCGCGTTTCGGTCGGCTCGGTCGGCGGCGTGGTCTGCACGATGGCCGTGTTGCCGCACGACGCCGGCTTCTCGGCCAGGGTGTCGGCCAGCATCACGTTGCCCATGCGATTGAGGCCGTCGGTGTCATACACGCTGCGCACTTCGATCAGCGCCAGGTTCTGTGTCGCCAGCGTGGGATCGACGAGGGTGGCCTGCGCCACCTGTGGCACGCGGCGCGACTGCAACGCGACCGGGTCCACGTACATGAAGCCGGCCGGCGGCGCGGCGACGATCTGCTGCGTGTTCTGCTGCAGGTCGAACATGTAGACGGCGTACGACGCCGGCACGTTGTCGCGCAGCGTGTTGCCACCGACTTGCACCGGCGCATTGCGCATCATGTTGCCCTGCGACAGCGCGGCGATTTCGGCGCCATCCAGCGTGGCGCACGCCACCGTCTGCGGCGGATTGGCGCCCACGGTCTTAGTCACCTCACACGGCCGGTACGAGGCCAGCACGCGGTTGGTGCCGTCCCACAGCGGGTACGGCGTGGTCGCGCGACCGAAGCGCGAGAAGCCGCGGCCGTCGTTCAGCGCCTGCTGCGTGGCCTGGCGCTGGCCACCGCTATTGGGCACCGCGCGCGTCGCCGGCGTGTTCTGCTCGGAGTAGTTGGTGGCGTCGAGCATCATCAGCGCGCCGCCTTCTTGCGTGCCCGACAGCGACATCAGCGATGACGCCAGCTGGCCGCGGTGCGGGCCGTTCGGGTCCATCTCGCGCGGGTGCAGGAAGCTGTTGCCGCCGCTCTGCGCGCCGTAGAACACGAACATGTCGGTGCCATCGGGCTTGACCTGGAACACCGCAAAGCGGTTGCGCGGGCCCACGTGCTCCCAGCGCGAGAACATGATGTTGCCGTTGTCGCGCACCACCGGGTTGCGGTCGTGGCTCTGGTTGCTCGAGATCTGCGTGATGGCGCCGCCGTCGTTGTCCATCGTGTGCAGGTTCAGCACACGCTCGCGCTCGTATTCGTCGAGCGCGAAGTACGGCTGCGCACCCACGGCCTGCGTGGTGCGCGTCTTCGTCTGGCGGTTCGACGCGAACACGAAGCCGCCGTTCGGCAGGTAGTACGGATCGACGTCGTCGTCGGTGGTCGAGCTGGTGATGCGGCGCATCGTGCCGTTGGCATAGCCCCCAGGCGGCAGCGTGTACTCCCAGATGTTCCAGCGGCCCGTGCACACCGCGCTGCCGATGGCGGCGTTGTTGCTGGTCGGGCAGTTCATCGCAAAGACGATCTTCTTGCCGTCGTACGACACCTCGGGGTCCGACACGTCGCCGTTGCCGCGGGTGTAGTTCGCTGTCACGTTGTGCTCGGGCGCACTGGGCGACGACTTCTCGCGAATGATCAGGTCGCCACCGGCCGCAAACGGCGCGCCGTCGGTCGGATTCATGCTCAGCGAGTTGACCCGCTTGGCGTAGGCGATCGCCACGTCGCCGTTGACGGCCACCGTGTCCTCGCTGTCGCCCGAGCCCGAGCACCCTGCCAGCAACAGCATGGCTGCCAGGGTGCAAAGCGCCGGTTGAACCGTCTTCTTGATTTGCGATGTCATGACCGCCTCCTTGAAATTCGTTTGACTCGGTCTCACGAAACTCACTGCCGGGTTTCGCCGCCGGCACCGCGGCCTGCAGCCGCCAAACCGGAAGAGAAATGCAAGGTCCCGGCGGCGTCGACCACGACAGCGTCGACGCCTGGCACCGACTCGATGAGCCGCATGCCGCGTTCAAGCCCCATCACGAACAGGCACTTCGACAGCCCTTCGCTGGTGAGGCCATCGTTGGCGAGGATCGTCACGCTGCGCACGCCGCGCGGCGACGATCCGGTCTTCGGATCGATCAGGTGGTGGTGGCGCACGCCGTCGCGCTCGAAGTAGCGCTCGTAGTCGCCCGACGTGGAGATCGAGGTGTCCTGCAGCGGCAGCACCGCCACCACCCGCTTCTCGTCGCGCGGATCGCGGATCGCGATCGACCACGGCCGACCGCGCCGATCGCCCATCACGTGGCTGTCGCCGCCAGCGGCCACCATCGCGTGCCGGATGCCCAGCCGCTTGAGGATGGCGATGCTGGTGTCGACCACGTGGCCTTTGGCGAAGCCGCCGAGGTCGATGCGCATGCCGGCGCGGCCGAAGCGGATCGTGCGTTGGCCAGCGTCGAGTTGAAGGTGACGCCAGCCGACGGCTTGGCGCGCACGCTCGAGTGCGGCTGCCTCGGGCGCGACGCCCTGGCGGTAGTCGTAGAGCTGACCGACGCTGGCAAACGTGATGTCGAAGGCCCCGTCGGACATCTTCGAGAACTGCAGCGAGCGCTCGATCAGCCCGAACAGCTCGGCACCGACCGGCACGGCCCGGCGCCCGGCATCGCGGTTGATGCGCGACAACTCGGAATCGTCCTTGTACGGGCTCATCAGCCGGTCGATGCGATGCATCTCGGCCATCACGGCGTCGAGCGCGCGCTCCGCTTCACCGGCGTCGCTGTGCCATAGCTCACAGCGGATCGCCGTGCCCATGATCGCCTCGTCGCGGCTGAACCAGCGCGCGGACGCAGCCGCGGCCGCTGGCACGGGGCCGGCGGCACGGGGTCGCAACGTGGGCAGATTCAGTCGCATGGCGAAGGGCTTTGCTCGGGTTCATGACCCCGCGGCGCGTGCACACAACAAGGGTCCACGCATCACGAGGCCGAGGCATCTTCGCCGAGCCCTTAGCGCCAATTGCGTCAAGAAGTTGGCAAACGGCAGTCGACTTACGTGCGGTCGCACAAGAAACGGCGGCCCCCTCGAACGCGGTGTTCGAGTGCGTCACCACAGTGCGTCA
>DATKJN010000089.1:0-3722 GCA_035543655.1 Burkholderiaceae bacterium
TCGACGATCGCGCACACCGCGCCGCTGTCGCGCAATCGGTACTGCAACGCGTCGACGCCGAACAGGATCGACAGCGGCATGGCCACGGCGCCGAGCCGGTACACCGCGAGGTGTGCCACCGCAGTCTCGATGCGCTGCGGCAGCACGATCGCCACGCGATCGCCGCGCTGCACGCCCAGGCTGCGCAACAGGTTGGCGGCGCGTTCGGCCTGGCGCTGCAGCTGACCGTAGGTCACCCGCAGCCGCGTGCCGTCTTCATGTTCATGGCGGATCGCCACCGCATCGGGCGTGTCGCGCGCCCAGCGCGCGCCGCACACCTCGCCGATGTTGAAGCGCGCTGGCACGTGCCAGCGAAAGCCGCGGTGGATCGCGTCGTAGCGATCGAGGTCCTTCACGTCAAGGTCCCGAAGCGCTGCAGCGCCTCGCCGGTCACGCGGCAGATGCGCCACTCGGGCATCACCGTCGCGCCCATGCCCTTGTAAAAGCGGATCGCGTGCTCGTTCCAGTCGAGCACGCTCCATTCGAAGCGGCCGTAGTCGCGTTCGACGGCCAGCGCACCCAGGTGCTCGAGCAGCGCGCGCCCGAGGCCGCGCCCGCGGTGCTCGGGCTTGACGTACAAGTCCTCGAGATACAGCCCTGGCTGGGCCAGGAAGGTCGAGAAGTTGGTGAAGAACAGCGCGAAGGCCACCACCTCGCCGCGCACCTCGGCGACCCGTGCTTCGGCCACCGGCTTGGGGCCGAACAGGTGCGGATGCAAGGTCTGCGGCGTGACCTTCAGCAAGTGCGTCAGGTGTTCGAACTCGGCCAGTTCGCCGATCAGGCCGACGATCGCCGGCACGTCGCGCGGCTCCGCCGCGCGCAGGATGTGCTTCTGATTCATCCGCCGATTCTGTCACCGCGCCGACAGCGTCCAGCCCCAGGCCTCCACTACAGTGCGGGCGATGACCCCTGCCCCCTACCGCGCGCGCCGCGCATCGTTGAGCCGATTCGTCGACGTGCGCGGCCTGCGCTACCACGTGAACCTGTGGGGCGAGCTGGCGCAGGTCACGCGCGATCGGCCACTGCTGGTGCTGATGCACGGCTGGATGGACGTGGGCGCATCGTTTCAGTTCGTCGTCGACGCGATGCGCGATGGCCGCACGATCGCGGCCGCCGACTGGCGCGGCTTCGGCCGCACCGTCGCCCCTCCGCTGACCGACAGCTACTGGTTCGCCGACTACCTGGGCGACCTCGACGGCCTGCTCGATGGGCTGTCGCCCGACGCGCCGGTGGATCTCGTCGGCCACAGCATGGGCGGCAACGTGGTGATGACTTATGCGGCAGCGCGGCCGGCACGCATTCGGCGCCTGGTCAACATGGAGGGCTTCGGCTTGCCCGAGGCCAAGCCCGAACAGGCGCCCGAGCGGCTGCGCCAATGGCTCGATGAGCTCAAGACACCGCAGCGGCTGAAGCCGTACGCCACCCTCGACGACGTGGCGGCGCGGCTGGTCAAGAACAACCCGCGCCTCACCCCCGACCGGGCCACCTGGCTGGCGCAGCACTGGGCCGAACGCCGCGACGACGGGGCGTGGCACATCCTCGGCGATCCGGCGCACAAGCGCGTGAACCCGGCGCTGTACCGCAAAGACGAAGTGCTCGAGGGCTGGAAGGTCATCGAAGCGCCGACGCTGTGGATCGAAGGCGACGAGACCGACCCCGACCGCTGGTGGGGCCACCGCTATCCGCGCAGCGAGTTCGACGCGCGCATCGCACTGGTCAAGGACCTGCGCCGCGTGCGCCTCGCATCGTGTGGCCACATGCTGCACTTCGACCAGCCGCAGGCGCTGGCCGAAGCGCTCGACAGCTTTCTCGACGTGGCCTGACCGCGTCTAAAGGCGGCCCGGCTGCGTGTCGCCGCCGGTCAGCAGCAAGATGCGGTCGAGCAGCCGCGGCATGTCGCGCGGCCCGCCGATGAAGTAGCGCGCGGCCGACTCCGGCGCATCGGCACCGACGCGGATCGTGAGCCAATGCGGCTCGCGGGCGGCGAACACCGTCTCGTCGTTGACGTCGTCGCCGAAGTACACCACCGCGTGCACCCCGGCGCGGCGCGCGATCCGGTGCAGCGCCGCGGCCTTGTCGTCGGCGGCCGACGACACCACGTTGACCACCATCTTGCCGCCGAACACGTGCAAGCCGGGGTCGCACGCGTCGAGCGCGCGGCCGATGGCCTCGACCGCGGCGGTGCGATCAGAAGCCAGGCGGTAGTGCAAGGCCAGCGAAACCCCCTTGTCCTCCACCTGCACACCGGCGTGGCGCAATTCGTCGGCCATTGCCAGCACGCGCGCGCGCAACGTGTCGAGCGCACCGCGCAACTCGGGCCGGTGCGTGAGCAAGGGATCCTCGGCGCCATGGTTGCCGACGATGAAGGTCGGCTCGAACCCCAGGCGGTGCCGCAAATCGTCGACCGCGCGGCCCGAGATCACCGCCAACGGCAGCCGGCGCGCCAGCCGTTTGAGCCGGCGCAGCGTGGCGACCGGCACGCGCGCATCGATTGGCCGCGCCACGATCGGCGACAGCGTGCCGTCGAAATCGAACGCCAGCATGGGTCGACGGGCGACGGTGGCGGCGAGGTCGGCCTCGCCAGCCGGGGTGAACAGGTGCCGCATCGACTGAGGAATCATGGTGCGGAAAACGGCGCCGCCGAATGTCGGCGCACGCGGATGGGTGTCGTTCTAAGTGGGCATGTGGCGCTGTACGCGCGCTTCGATGCGGGCGCGCATGCGCCAGCGGCCGGCATCGGCCAACATGCGGCCGGCCCAGCGGTAGACGTTGTATTCGCGCACCGTCATGCGCAGGCTTCCCATGCGCTCGCGCTGCTCGGCCGGCGGCATCGTGGCGGCACGATGCAACGCATCGGACGACTCCTCCACGTGGTAGGGGTTGACGATCAGCGCCTCGGTCAGCTCGCGCGCGGCACCGGCGAACCGGCTCAGGATCAGCACGCCCTGCTCGTCGTCGCGCGCCGCGACGAACTCCTTGCTGACCAGGTTCATGCCGTCGTGCAGGCTGGTCACCACGCACATGTTGGCGGCACGGAACAGCTCGTTGACCTGGTCGTGCTCGTGGTGTTCGGCCAGCAGGTGCACCGGCTGGTAGCCCTCGGTGCTGAAACGTTCGTTGATGCGGTTGGTCGCGCGTTGGATTCGGTCGTGGAAGCTGCGGTACTCCTCCAGCGCGCTGCGCGTGGGCGCGGCCACCTGAACGAACACGAACTTGCCGCGCCATTGGGGGTAGCGCTCGAGCAGGCCTTCGACCGCTCGCAGCCGCTCGAGAATGCCCTTGGTGTAGTCGAAGCGGTCCACGCCGACCGCCAGGCAGGTGTCGGGCGACAGCTTCAGCCGCTCGAACACCCGGCGCCGGCACTCGGGCACCGGCGGCCATGACTCCTGCTCGGCCTGCGTCGGCCATTCGATCGAGATCGGATAGCTCTCGATCAAGGTCTCCGAGCCCTGGAACGAGATCGACGAGTGTTCATGCTCGATGCGTGCCTCGAGGAACCGATCCACCGTCTCGATGAAGTTCTTGCAGTGGAATCGTGTGTGAAAGCCGATGATCGTGCTGCCCAGCATGCCTTGCAGGATCTCGCGGCGCCACGGGCAGATGCCGAACGACTCCGGGTTGGGCCAGGGGATGTGCCAGAACGTGAGGATGGTGGCGCGTGGCAGCTTCGCGGCGATCATCTG